>DASYBH010000101.1:0-13330 GCA_036500885.1 Candidatus Dormiibacterota bacterium | reverse complement strand
GAGGTTTCCCGTGAGCGCCGGCAGGCAGGAGACGGCGCGCGAGGCCTGCCAGCCGGCGGCGCCTTTGTACATGCTGCTCCCGCCGAGCACGATCATCGCCGGCCGTGTCGTCGCGTAGCGGCGCGCGAGAGCGGCGATCTTCTCCGCGGGAATGCCGGTCGCCGCCGCGGCCCAGCTCACGTCGTGCTTCGCGGCGTGCGCGGCGAGTGCGTCGAAGCCCAGGGTGTGGCGCGCGACGAACTCCGCGTCATGCAGCCGCTCCGCAATGATGACGTGCATCATTCCAAGCGCGAGCGCGGCGTCGGTGCCGGGCCGCAAAAGAAGCGTCTCGTCCGACTGCGCCGACGCCTCGGTGCGCCGCACGTCGAGGGTGACCACGTGCGCGCCGCGCCGCCTCGCGGCCGAGAGATGTCGCGCGGTGTTCGGCTGGCTCGCGAGGTTGGCGCCCCAGAGCAGGATGAGCGCGGCGTGCTCGCCCATGTCCTCCTTGGTATTCGTCCGCAGCGCGCCGGTGAGGCCGAGGCCAAAGGCGCCCAGGCCCCAGCAGATCTGGGTCGGGCTCCACCACTGGCAGCCGTAGAGGTTGGCGAATCGGCGCAGGAGCTCGGAGGCGACGCGTGTGCCGTAGTTGTTGGCGAAGAACCCATGGCCCGACCAGGCGCCGACGGCAAGCGGACCCACTGCGCGCGCGCGCTCGGCGATGGTGTCGAGCGCCTCGTCCCACGTCGTCCGCTGCCAGGCGCCGCTCCGCTGAGAGCGGCGCATCGGATGGAGCAGCCGCAGCGGGTTGTCGACGATCTCCCGCGCTGCGTGACCGCGCATGCAGAGGAAGCCGCGGCTGTCGGGATTGTCGGGATCGCCGCGCACGCCCGTCACGCGTCCGTCCTCGATGTCCACCAGCATCCCGCAGAGCGTGGGGTGGCAGTTCATCGGGCACATGGTGCGGACAGTGCGCATCGCTCAGAAGAATACGCCCATCACTGGGCGAGCGCCGGGCTTCCCGCCCTCGTCTGGCCCACGCGCAGCGCGGCTGCGACGGCGAGCGCCTGGAAGAGCGCGACGCCGCAGAGCACGGCGGAGAACCTCCCGCTGTCCATGAGGCGGCCGAAGAGGAGGGGCGCGATCGAGAGCCCCGCGTCGAGTCCGGAGTAGACGAAACCATAGATGCGGCCGAACGAGCCCTCGCCGAAGCGATCGATCGCTGCCCGGCGGACGAGCAGGTCGCGAGAGGGCGTCGCGGTGCCGGTGCAGAAGCCGATGAGCGCCATCAAAGGAGTAACGGTGGCCCGCGGCACGCCCCCGGTCGCGAGCGCGAGGGCGAGCAGCGCCGCCGCGATGAGCAGCACCGCCACGACCCGCTCGTGCGCCTGGTAGCGCGCGGCGAGGAATCCGCCGACCGAGATCCCCGCGGCGCCGCCGAGCAGGTAGGCGGTGAGCGCCGACGCGGCCGCCGTGAGCGGCAGGCCGTAGACGTGGTTGAGCAGCGACGGCGCGAAGTTCTGCAGGGCGCCAAAGGCCGTCGTCGAGGCCAGGAAGAAGAAGAAGCACATCCAGACCGCGCCGATGCGCAGGAACGCCACCGGCGACTGGCCGAGCGCGCTGGTCACTGCGCGCGAGACAGAGGGACGCGCCACGTTTCCGCGGAGCAGTACGAGCGACGTGAGCGAAACGAGTCCCACGGCCGCGGCGGCGAAGGCGGCCGTTCGCCAACCGGCAGCGGAGGCGATTCCCGCCATGAACACCGGCGCGGCAGCCCACCCGACGTTGCCGGCAAGTCCATGCGCCGAGAAGGCGTGTCCCAGCCTTGCCGGCGAGACGCTCCGGTTGAGCACGGTGAAGTCGGCGGGATGGAACACGGCGTTTCCCGCGCCGGCGAGCACCGCCGAACCGATCAGCGCGGGATATCCTTGCGCGAGGCCGAGCAGCACCGCGGAGAGGGACAACAGGGAGAGCCCCGTCCAGAGCACGCGCTGCGCTCCGAATCGATCGACCGCGAAGCCCGCGAGGAACTGCCCCACGCCGGAGACGACGAAGAATGCAGTGGTGAGCGCGCCGGCGCGGGTGAAGCTCATGCCGAACTCGGCCATGAGCCAGGGGAAGAGCGAGGGAATGACCAGATGGAAGAAGTGCGACGTGGCATGGGCGAAGCCGACGAGCGACATCACCTGGAGGTCGCCCGCGCGCGTGGCAGATGCTTCCATTGATTCCATCTATGGAGTTCCGGATACTACTGGTTTCTTAGGCCTCTCGTCGATCGATAGTTGGAAGATATCGGGGCGCGCATAATGCCCGGTCACGTCGAGGTCATACTTGCCGCGCGCGATCTCGTCCAGGTCGAGCTCGGCGCAGAGGATCGCCTCCTCGTCGAAGAGCGGACCCGCCAGCACTTTCCCGGCAGGATCGATGATGCAGCTGCCGCCGCGCATCAACACCGTCTGCGGCTGGTCGCCCAGCGCATTGGGGATGTCGGCCGGCATGTCCGACCGCCGCAGCACCTGGCACGCGGTGAGCACGAAGCAGCGGCCCTCGAGCGCGACGTGGCGCATGGTCGGCAGCCACGTCTCGCGATCATCGGCGGTGGGCGCGCAGTAGAGCTGCACTCCCTTCGCGTACATGGCCATGCGCAAGAGCGGCATGTAGTTCTCCCAGCAGATGACCGCGCCGATCCGTCCCAGGCTGGTGTCGAACACCGGGAGCGTCGAGCCGTCGCCGAAGCCCCACACCAGCCGCTCGGCCGCCGTCGGCATCAGCTTGCGGTGCTTGCCCAGGTAGCCGGCGGGGGAGAGGAAGAGGACCGTGCAGTACAGCGTGCCGCCCTCGCGCTCTACGACGCCGGCCACCAGGTGCAGCCCGGTCGCCCGGGCGAGGCGGGCAAGCCGCTCCACGTCAGGGCCCGGCACGTCCACCGCCGCCTCCCAGTAGCGGCGGAAATGCTCCCGACCCTCGGGGGTGCGGTCGCCCATCACCGTGCCGAAGGTGGCGCCGCGCGGATAGCTGCCGACGAAGGCCTCCGGGAACACCGCCAGCTGGGCGCCGGAGCGCGCGGCGTCAGCCGCCAGGTCCTCGAGCTTCTGGAGGGTCCGCTCCCGGTCGAACGCGACCGAGGCGGCCTGGACGACCGCTCCTCTAATCGTCTTCATCGTGGAGGTCGAGCCGCAGCTCGTCCCCAGGGTCCTCGTCGAACTGGCTGTGCAGCTCGCCGCAGTCGGCGCACCGGTAGAACTCGCCGACGAAGCCCTTCTGCCAGACGGAGTAGCTGACCACACCGGGCTCCTCGACGAGGATCTCCTGCTCCAGTCGCCAGATCACCTGCTCCCACGTCCCGCGCTCGCCGGACAGCTGCTCGTCCAGCACGATCAGGCAGTACGGGTGGGGGTCGCCCCAGACCATCGAGACCTCGCCCAGCCGCTCGTCCTCGTCGTTGACGATGGACCACTGCTCGGCCGTTCGCGCCCGCGTGGACCGCACCAGGCGGAGGCCGTTCCAGAAGCGTTCGGCCGCCTCCCGCTCCGCCTTCTCGTGCTCCGCCTGCGCCTCCTGGAACGCGCCCCACATCCGCATGAGGTGGTTCCGGAAGCGGTGGTAGATCGGGAGCAGGCGCGGCTGGTTCTTGGGCGAGCCGATGATCTGCTCGAACGCGTGCTCGAACGCCGCCTCGACCCGCTCCTGGCGGTCCATGAGGTCGGGGCCCCAGCTCTCGTCCTCGGAGAGCCGCATCGACTCGTTGAGCACGACCTCGAAGTCGAGCCAGTCCTCGCCGAACTCCGGCTGGAAGACGTTGTCCACGATGTCGGCCAGCCGGTGCTCCTCGAGGAGCACCGGGTTCACCCGCGTCCGCGCGTCCGGCCAGCCCTTCCAGCCCATGACGTTGTGGATCCAGTACTCGAAGATCGTCACCGCGTACTGGAGTGCCGCCGGGGAGCTCCAGATGCCGGCAGGCCAGGAGCGTCGCCCGGTCCTCACCTTGTTGTACAGGGCGATGATCTGCTCGTCGTCGAGGTACTCCGGTTCCATCCCAGCCGCCATTCTAGGTATGCACGCCTCGATTGGACCGGGACCGACCGTGGTACAGGAATATCCGCGGTGAAACCATGGGTAGTATCCGTATATGGCATCGACCGGATTCACTCCCGAGCAGGTTCAGCGCTATGCGCGGCACCTGATCCTCCCGGAGGTCGGCGGCGCCGGTCAGCGCAAGCTCCTGAACACGAGCGTGCTGCTCCTGGGCGCCGGCGGCCTCGGATCTCCGGCGGCGATGTACCTCGCCGCCGCCGGCATCGGTCGTATCGGCATCCTGGACTTCGATGTGGTCGACGCCAGCAACCTGCAGCGGCAGATCCTCCACGGCATCGAAGACCTGGGCCGCCTGAAGGTCGAGTCCGCGGCCGACACGCTCCGGGCGCTCAACCCCGACCTGGAGGTGGTCGAGCACCGCATCCACGTCAACTCCGAGAACGCGCTCGACGTCTTCCGACCGTACGACGTGATCGTCGACGGCACCGACAACTTCCCGACCCGCTACCTCGCCAACGATGCCGCCTACTTCCTGGCGAAGCCGCTGGTCCACGGCGCGATCTACCGCTTCGAGGGCCAGATGACGATGTTCGACGCCGCCAATGGTACGGGGTGCTATCGCTGCCTGTTCCCGACCCCGCCGCCCCCGGGCGCCGTGCCCAGCTGCGCCGAGGCGGGCGTGTTCGGCGTGCTGCCGGGCATCATCGGCTCGATGATGGCGTTCGAGACCATCAAGCACATCCTGGGCATCGGCCGCGGGATGATCGGCAAGCTCCTGATCTTCGAGGGCATCGACATGGAGTTCCGCAAGGTGAACCTGCGCCGGAACCCGGCGTGCCCGCTCTGCGGTGAGCAGCCGACCGTCACCGGCCTGATCGACTACGAGCAGTTCTGCGGTGTGCCGGCCGCGGAGTCGTCGGCCGTGCCCGCTGAGGTCGGCAGCCTCTGAGCGTCGCTCGCTAACCTGAGCTGGACATGATCCAGCTCGACCGCCACGACCAGGATCGCCTGGATCGGGCCCGCGAGATCGTGCGCTCGCTGGGCTCGGTCCTGGTTGCCTACTCGGGCGGCGTCGACTCCACGCTGTTGCTGCGCCTCGCCATCGACGAGCTGGGCGCCGACCGGGCCGTCGCCGTTCTCGCCTCCTCGCCCGCCTACCCGGAGCAGGAGCAGCAGGAGGCGCGAGCCCTGGCCCCCGCGCTGGGCGCCAGACTGCTGGAGGTGGAGACGCGCGAGGTGGAGCTCGACGCCTACCGGCGCAATCTCCCCGACCGCTGCTTCCACTGCAAGGAGGAGCTGTTCGACACGCTCGAGCCGCTCCGCGATCGGCTTGGCCTGGCCCACCTCGCCTACGGCGCGACCGCCGACGACGAGGGCGACCACCGTCCCGGCCACGGCTCGGCGGTGCGCCGTGGCGTCCGCTTCCCGCTGCTGGAGGCCGGCCTGGGCAAGGGTGAGATCCGCGCCGCCGCCCGGCGTCTGGGCCTGCCCAACTGGGACAAGCCGTCGTTCGCGTGCCTCTCCTCGCGGATCCCCCACGGCACGGAGGTGACCGTCGACGCCCTTCGCCGGATCGGCGCGGCCGAGGCCGCCCTGAAATCGCTCGGCTTCCGGCAGGTGCGCGTTCGCCACCACGGCGACGTGGCGCGCGTCGAGGTCGAGGCTGGCGAGATGGAGCGGGCGCTGGCCCTGCGGGAGAAGGTGGTCGCGGGCGTCCGCGATGCGGGCTACACGTTCGTGGCGCTCGACCTGGAGGGCTACACGACTGGTAGCCTCAACCGGACGTGGCGACCGTCGAGTGGGACGCAGGCGCCGGCGGCGTCCGGCTGATCGATCAGACCAGGCTGCCGCACGAGGAGGTGTACCTCCTCTGCCGCAGTGCCGCCGAGGTCGCGGCCGCGATCCGGGACATGGTGGTCAGGGGCGCGCCGGCGATCGGGGCGGCGGCTGCCTACGGGGCCGCCCTCGCCGCTCGCGAGGGCCGGCCGGCGGACGGGGCCGCGCTGATTCGGGCCGCCCGGCCCACCGCACGCGACCTCTTCTGGGCGGTCGAGCGGGTCGAGCGGGCGGAGGACCCGCTGGCCGAGGCGCACCGGATCGCCCGGGAGTCGATCGAGGCGTGTCAGGCGATGGGCCGGCTGGGCGCGGAGCTGCTGCCTCCCGGCGCCCGCGTGGTGACCATCTGCAACACGGGCGCCCTCGCCGCGGTGGACTACGGCACCGCGCTCGGCGTGATACGCGCCGCGCATGACCGGGGTGGCAGGCCGTTCGTCTACGCGATGGAGACGCGGCCGCGGGCCCAGGGCGCCCGGCTGACCACATGGGAGCTGCGGAAGCAGGGCATCCCGCACCGGCTGATCGCCGACTCCGCAGCCGGGCTGCTGCTGCAGCGGGGAATGGTGGACGTGGCCATCAGCGGAGCCGACCGGGTCTGCGCCAACGGCGACGTGGTGAACAAGGTCGGCACGTACCCGCTGGCGCTGCTCTGCCGCGAGCACGGCGTGCCCTTCTATGTCGCCGCGCCCACCAGCACGCTCGACCCGGCCACGCCGGACGGCGGCGCCGTCGAGATCGAGGAGCGGGCGGCGGACGAGGTGACGACGTTCGCGCCGTCCGGAACCGAGGCGTGGAACCCCGCGTTCGACGTGACGCCGGCACGGCTGGTGTCGGCGCTGATCACGGAGCGCGCAGTGCTTCAGGGGGCGATCGTATGAGCAGCAGCCGGGCGGACGTGGGGGTCTTCGGCGGTTCGGGGTTCTACCGCTTTCTCGACGAGGTGGAGCTCGTCGACGTGGACACGCCGTACGGCGCACCCAGCGACCGCATCGCCATCGGTGCGGTGGACGGCGTGCGCGTCGCGTTCCTGCCCCGGCATGGTTCCCACCACACGCTGCCGCCGGCGGCGATCAACTACCGGGCCAACGTATGGGCATTCAAGGATCTGGGGGTCACCCGCGTGATCGCGCCGACCGCGGCCGGCAGCCTCCAGCCCCACGTCAAGCCCGGCGAGTTCGTGGTGTGCGACCAGTTCGTCGATCGCACGTGGGGCCGGGCGGACACGTACTTCTCCACTGGTCCGACGGTGGCCCACGTCGGCGCCGCCGATCCCTACTGCCCCGTGATGCGCGAGCTGGCGGTCACCACCGGCCGGGCGCAGGACGTCACGATGCACGCCAGGGGCACGGTGGTCGTCATCCAGGGCCCGCGCTTCTCCAGTCGCGCCGAGAGCCGCTGGTTCTCGGGGCTTGGCTGGGAGGTGATCAACATGACCCAGTACCCGGAGGCCATCCTGGCCAGGGAGCTGGAGCTCTGCTACGTCAACATCGCGCTGATCACCGACTACGACGTCGGCCTGGAGGGCATGCCGGATGTGGCGCCCGTGTCGACGGTCGAGGTCGAGAGGGTCTTCAGCAGCAACAACGACCGCGTGCGGCGCCTGATCCTGGGCCTGATCCCGCTCCTGCCCTCCGAGCGCACCTGCCCCTGCGTCACGGCCATGAGAGGCGCGGTCATTGGCGGGTGACCTCTCGCCGCCGGCGGTCCGCGCGGGCGCAAAGGCCGATAATCTGGTGACCTTGCGCCAGCCCATCCTGTATGCGGAAGAGATGTGGCGGCGGCAGCGGATGTGGGTCCTGCTGCTCGTCGCGCTCGGAATCGTGATGAGCGTCGTGACGCTCGTCACCCGCCGGGGCGGGTTCGACATCAACTCAGAGATCTGGCTCGCCTACATCCCCTGCGGCCTGCTGTTCGGCGGCCTGCTGATGCTGTACCGCCAGCGCAGCTACGCCGAGGTGTCCGACGAGGGGCTGGTGGTCTCGAGCCTCCTGCGCACCACCCGCATCGGCTTCGACGTCATCCGCGGGGTGCGGGTGCAGAAGCTCGAGCTGCACTTCCAGGACGCCCGCAAGCGTTACGTGCGGCCGGTCTCGCGCCCACTGCTGGAGAAGAACGCGGTGTTCGTCCGGCTGCGCGCGGACGACGACCGGCTCCCGGAGCTGCGGCGCCGCCTCGGCACCCAGCTCGCGTCCGACGAGTGGCTCGCGCTTCCGGTCGGTGACCCCGACGCCATGGCCTGGGAGATCACCTCGCGCCTGCCCGAGCGCACCGGAGTCAACCTGGGGGGGCAGCGGCGCCGGAAGCGGGCGCGATGACGGCGGCGCGGGATACGTCGCTGGAGGCCTCGGAGGACCGGTCCGAGGCGCAGCCGCTCGAGCGCCGGCGGTCCTTGCTGCTCGAGCGGCTGAGGCTCGACCAGGCCGATGTCGCGTACATGGCCCTCTTCCTCCTGCTCGCCTTCGTGCTGCGGTACTTCAGCCCGATCATGCCCGACCTCCTTTCGGGCAAGCTCGACATCATCAGCAACTGCGTGACCAACACGCCGGTCGACGCCCAGAACCACGTCGGCACCCTCTGCGGCCTGAGCTATCCGTACCAGCGCAGCTACGCCAGCCCCGGGCAGCCCCCGATGCCGCCCAACGGGCAGGTCTTCGACGAGATCTACTTCGGGGTCTTCGCCCACAACGACCTCAAGGGCATCTCGTACTTCGACCCCGAGCCGCCGCTCTCGAAGCTGATCATCGCCTCCGGGGAGTGGCTGTACGGCTGGTGGCGCTCCGTCACCCAGGGTGTGCACGGCGACTACGCCGACCTGGGCTTCAACCCGTTCGGCTGGCGGATCATGAGCGTCATCTTCGGCTCGCTCTGCGTGCCGCTCATGTACCTGTTCGCCCGCAAGCTGTGGGCCAACCGGCTCTTCGCCATCGCGGCGGCGACGCTCGTCTGCTTCGACGGCATGTTCTTCGTGCAGTCGCGCATCGGCATGATCGACATCTTTCCGATCTTCCTGATCATGCTCAGCTACACGCTCTTCCTCATCCACCTGGAGAGTCGGAGCGAGCGCGACTCCATCGTCACCCTGCTCCTGACGGGAACGGCGCTGGGGCTGGCGGTCGCCGCCAAGTGGATCGCGCTGGCCGCGCTCGCCAGCATCGTCTTCTTCCTGGTGATGCGGCCGGTGCTGCGCCGGGTGGGGCTCAGCGTGGGCGAGGGGGTGGGCGCGTGGCGGTGGGGCATGAGCGAGGGGCCGAGCCTGCCTGGTCGCGCTCGAGGGAGTCAGTACCTGCCGGCGGCCCTGCTGGCCTTCGCCCTCATCCCGCTGGTCATCTACCTCGCGAGCTGGATCCCGTTCTTCACGCGTCACCAGTTCCACAATCTCGGTGACCTCATCGAGTACCAGCGCCAGGCGTACATCTACCATGCCACGCTGACGGCCACCCACCCGTACGGCTCGCCGTGGTACTCCTGGCCATTCCTGTACCGGCCGGTCGCGTACTACTACGAGTACCAGGGCCTGGGCATCGACACGGTCACCAACCATCCGCTGGTCGCCGGCATCGTGAACCTCGGCAATCCACTGATCTGGTGGGCGAGCATCCCCGCGGTGCTCTCGCTGCCCTACTTCGTCCTGCGCCACCGGAGCTTTCCGGCGGCGGTGATCCTGGTCGGGTTCGTCACCCAGTACCTGCCCTGGGCGCGGATCACCAGGGTCATCTTCCTCTACCACATGTTCGGTGGCCTCATCTTCATGGTGCTGGCGCTGGCCTTCGTGCTGGTGAGGATGCAGCAGGCGGGGCCCGTCTGGATCGACTTCATGGGTGACCGGATTCGGCTGCCCACGCGCTACCTCGTGCCCGCCTTCCTCGTCCTGGTCGTCCTGGTCTTCATGTACCTCTATCCGGTCTGGACGGGGCTGCCCATCTCCGACTCGTCGTACCTGAGCGGCTTTCCCGTGGGCAAGATGTGGCTGCGGACCTGGATCTGATCTCGACAGCGATCGCCGCGCCCCGGAGGACCGGCCGCTGGATCGGCGCCGGCGTGCTCGGAGCCGGCCTCGTCGCGGTCATCGTGCTGACCGGCTGGCCCGCGCTGGCGCTGGCCGGGAGCGTGGTCGCCGGCGCCGGTCTCACGTACCTGAGCGGTCTCGCCCTGACCATCGAGGAGCGACTGGCCTACGGGACGGTCGTGGGTGCGGTCGTGCTCACCATGGCCGATTTCCTGCTGGCCCTCGTGTTCGGGCTCGGCCTGGGCACGGTGCTGGCGGGCCTGATCGTGGCCCTGGCGGCGTCGGCGCCGGGCTGGTGGCTGGCGCGCGACCGGCTGGGCTCTGAGGCGGACGACCTGGTCGACCGCTGGCGGCGGCGCGAGCCGTGGCCGCTGTGGGTGCTGCTGGCGGTGTGCTGGCCGTTCACGCTGGCGGTCCTGGGGCGCTCGTACCAGGTCACCGCGCAGGGCCTGCTGGCCGGCGGCCCCTGGTCCTACGCGGACTGGGCCGCGCACCTGACCTACACCAGCTCCTTCGTGTACGGCCACAACTTCCCGCCCGAGTTTCCCGTGGACCCGGGGCACCGCATGGCCTACGCCTTCCTGGTCGACGTGCTGGCCGCGTCGCTGGTGCCGCTGGGCGCGTCGCTGACCTCGGCGCTGGTTCTCAGCAGCGCGCTGCTTGCGCTCGCCTTCCCCGCGGTCATGTACCTGGCGGGGGTCCGATTGATCGGCAGCCGGGGCGGTGCCGCCATCGCCGTCGGGGTGTTCACGCTCAGTGGCGGCCTCGGCTTCCTGCTCCTGCTGGCCGACGTGCGCAGCTCCGGCCTCAGCGCCCTGGCGCACGCCACGGGCCTGCTCACCCAGAACCAGGACAGGAACGTCCAGTGGCTCAACCCCGTCCTGGCCTGGATGCTCCCGCAGAGATCGGTGCTGTTCGGGTTCAGCCTCGCGCTCCTGGTGATGGCCATGCTGTGGATGGCGCTGCGGGCGGACGACGCCCGCGGGTTCGCCCGGTGGGCGCCCTTCGCGTCCGCCGGCGCCGTTGCCGGGCTGACCCCGCTGTTCCACCTCCACGCGTACGGCACGATGGTCGCCCTGGCCGTGTTCTGGACCATCTTCTCCCCTCGGCGCGAATGGCTGGCCTTCTTCGTCCCCGCGATCGTCCTCGGCATGCCGGCGGCGCTGTGGATGGCAATCGGCGGAGCGGCCACGCTGCACGTGCAGGTCTGGTGGCTGGCCGACAGCAACGGCCATCACGACGGGCCGATCTCGTTCTGGCTCGCGAACACGAGCCTGCTGATCCCCGCGATGGGTGCGGCCTTCCTCTGGCGCGGCGTGCTCCCGCAGCGGATCGGGCTGCACCTGGCGCCCATCTGGCTCTGGTTCCTGGTTCCCAACTTCCTGGTCTTCCAGCCGTGGGACTGGGACAACACCAAGTACTTCGCGTACTGGGCGCTGTTCGGCGCGCTGCCGGTGGGCGCGCTGATCGCCCGCCTGCTGAAGTCCAGCGTGGAGGCCCGGTTCATCGCCTACGGCCTGGTCGTGTTCCTCATGCTCTCCGGAGCGGTGGACCTGGCCCGGTCCGTGGGGCCCAGCGCGGTGTCGGCGCAGTTCACCGACGCGGGCGGCGTGCAGGTCGCCAACTGGGCGCGCGGCCACACCGATCCTCACGCGACCTTCCTGGTCGCGCCGCTGCACAACTCGCCCATTCCGACGCTGGGGGGCCGACGCGTGATGGTCGGCTACGGCGGCTGGCTCTGGACGTACGGCCTCGCGGACTGGGCGCAGCGGACGGAAGACGCACAGCGGATGCTGAGAGGCGATCCCCTGACGCCGGCCCTCCTCCGGCGCTACGGCGTCGACTACGTCCTGATCGGCCCTCAGGAGCTGGGCGCGGGCGCGAGCTTCGCCTACTTCGACGGCACCGCGCAGCGCGTTTATGCCAGTGGCGGCTACACCGTCTACCGCGTCCGCTGAGGCACCGCCGTCCGCCGCGACGCGCGACTTCCCGCGCGTGGGCGCCTGGCCCGCATGGGAGGTCCTGGCGGTGGTGGCGGTGACGGTGCTGGCGCTCGCGCTCCGCCTCAACCGGCTGGCCGATGCCCCGATCTTCACCGACAACCTCGACGAGATCCAGTTCACGTGGGCCGGGCTGAACCTGATCCTGCACGGCGACCCCATCACGTGGTCCTATGCGAACTACCCGGCGAACGAGGCGGTCACGGCGTTCGGGGTGACCGTGCCGGTGGTCCACCACTGGATGGACCACCCGCCGCTCTTCTCGCTGATGATGGGCGGCTGGGTGCGGCTGCTGGGCGTCCGCGACATGTTCACGTTCACCCCCTTCCAGGTGCGATTGGTGCCGGTGGCCTGCAGCGTGCTGACCGTGCCGCTCGCCTACCTGCTGAGCCGGCGCCTCGTCGGCTGGCGTGCGGCACTGTGCGGCGCGCTGCTGCTGGCGACCGCGCCCGGCGCCGTCCTGTTCGGGCGCCAGGTGGAGCCGGAGGCCCCGCAGGCGGTGCTGCTGCTGGTCTCGCTGCTGCTCACCCTGCGGATGGTGGACGGCCGCGGCGGCCCGTGGACGATGGCCGGCCTGCTGCTGATCGCGGTCGCCGCCCCGCTGTTCAAGGTCTCCGGCATGGCGATACCCGGCATCTGCGCGGTCATCCTGGCCGCGTCCGACCGCTGGCGGCTGGCCGGCGCGCTGGCGGTGTCGGGTGTGCTGGGCCTGCTGCTGTTCGTGGTCTACGGGGCGATCATCGACTGGGCGCAGTTCGTCCGGATCTGGGGGACGCAGACGAGCTACCGGATCGGCGTGATGTCCGCCTTCGACTTCATCACCGACCCCTCCGGCCTCAATCGCCGGATGCGCGACGGCTGGTGGGTGCTGGGTTGGATCGGCCTGGGCATGCTGGTGGGGCGGCGCGGCGGCCGCCGGGAGCTGTTCGTGGTCTGGCCCGCCGCCGCCTACGCCGCCACGATGCTGGTGCTTGCCGGTGAGCGCCAGGTCGAGATGTACGGCTGGTACAAGGTGATCATCTACCCGGAGCTCTACCTGGCGGCCGGCTGGCTGGCCTGGGAGGCGGTGAACCGGCGGTCGCTCGGCCTCCTGACGCTGGTGCTGGTCCTGGGTGGGGCGACGGCGACCAACTGGTGGCTGGGCGCCCCTCCGACCGGGACGTGGGTGCCGAACCCGCTGCTGTTGTGTCTGCTGATCGCCGCCGTGCTCGGCCCGGCGGTGCTCCTGCTGTGGCGCCGCAACGAACCGACGTACCAGCGGTTGGCCCCCTGGGCGGCGGGGGTGGCGCTCCTCCTGATGATCGTGGGCAACACGATGGAGAGCCTCCAGCTGGACCGGATCTTCTACCGGCTGTAAAGAGGCATGGTTGTCTAGGACGTCGCCAGATCGGCGTACGGGCACGGATCGGTTGCGGCACGGTCTTAACGACCTGGGTTGGCAGCTGGGCCTCTCGCGCGCACACTACGAACATGG
>DASYBH010000100.1:0-13200 GCA_036500885.1 Candidatus Dormiibacterota bacterium | reverse complement strand
CGGTGGCCCTGCCGATCAGGCCGGCCAGGGGGAGGATGGCCACGCAGGAGGCGACGAAGACCAGGACGGACTGGTGCAGCGCCACCTCCGCGAAAACCGACAGCGGGACGAAGGCGAGCAGCCAGCTCAGCGTGGGCCTGGGCATCCTTGCGCAATTGTGGCGGCCGGGCCCGACCGCCGCCCGAACGAAGACCGTGAGCCACTTACGATTACGGACGTGGCAGACGGTCCTCGACTGGAGAACGTCCTGGTTGTCGCTCGCGACCGGGTCGCGACCGTCACCCTCAACCGTCCGGAGCAGCGCAACGCGCTGTCCGCCGGGATGCTCCGCGACCTGACCGCCGCCCTGGCCTGGTGCCGCGAGGCGCCGGCGGTGCGCGTCGTGGTCCTGACCGGCGCCGGGGACAGGGCATTCTGCGCAGGAGCCGACCTGGGCTCGTTCGAGGCCGAGGTCCCCGAGCTCCAGCGGCACCACGACCGTCACCTCATCGTCGACCTGTTCCTGCTGATGCAGGACCTCGGCAAGCCCGTCGTCGGCCGCGTCAACGGCCACGCGCTGGCCGGTGGCTTCGGCCTCGCGTGCGCGTGCGATCTGCTGCTGGCGGTCGAGTCGGCCACGTTCGGCACGCCCGAGATCAATGTCGGGGTCTGGCCGGCGATGATCCAGGCGGTCCTCGCCCGCAACCTGCCCCGCAAGGTCCTGCTGGAGATGGAGCTGCTGGGCGAGCGCTGGACCGCCGCGAGGCTCCGCGAGGTCGGCCTGGTCAACCGCGTGGCGGCGACCCTGGACGAGCTGGACGCGGTCACCGCGGACGTGGCCGGCCGGCTGGCTCGCAAGTCGCCCGCCATCCTGCGCGTCGGCCGCGACTCCTTCTACCGCCAGCAGGACATGGAGTTCCGCGCCGCGCTGGAGTACCTCCAGGCGCAGCTCACCCTCGTCACGCTCACCGAGGACGCCAGGGAGGGCGTGGCCGCCTTCTTCCAGAAGCGCGAACCGGAGTTCAAGGGCCGGTGACGGACCCGCTCGACCGCCACCGCGAGCTGCGGGACCACGCCCTTCGGGGCGGCGTCCGCTACCTGCCCAAGCTGCGCGAGCAGGGCAAGCTGACCGTCAGGGAGCGCCTCGACCTGCTGCTGGACGCCGGCTCCCTCCTCGAGGACGGCCTCTTCGCCAACGCGCTGGCTGGCGACCTGCCGGCGGACGGCGTGGTCACGGGGCTCGGCACGATCGGCGGCCGCCAGGTGGCGGTGATGGCGAACGACCCGACGGTCAAGGCCGGCTCGTGGGGCGCGCGGACGGTCGAGAAGATCGTGCGCATCCAGGAGACCGCGGGCCGGCTGCGCGTGCCGCTCTTCTACCTCGTCGACTCCGCCGGCGCGCGCATCACCGACCAGATCGAGATGTTCCCCGGCCGCCGTCACGCCGGTCGCATCTTCTACAACCAGGTCCAGCTGTCCGGTCGCGTGCCCCAGGTCTGCCTGCTCTTCGGTCCGTCCGCCGCGGGCGGCGCCTACATCCCGGCGTTCTGCGACGTGGTGATCATGGTCGAGGGAAACGCGTCGATGTACCTGGGCTCCCCACGGATGGTCGAGGTCGTCATCGGCGAGCGCGTGAGCCTGGAGGAGCTCGGGGGCGCCCGGATGCACTGCACGGAGAGCGGCTGCGGCGACTTCCTGGTCGCGGACGACCGGGAGGCGATCGCCACGGCGCTGGCGTACTTCGGCTACCTGCCCCAGAACCACACGCAGACGCCACCGGAGCTCGAGCCGCGAGGGCCGCGGGACGGCGCCCGGCCGATCGCGGAGCTGATCCCGGCCGAACCGCAGCGCGGGTACGACATGCGCAGGGTGATCGAGGCGCTGGTCGACGAGGGCTCGTGGCTGGAGGTCAAGAAGCTCTTCGCGAAGGAGCTGCTGACCGGGTTCGCGCGGCTGGGCGGTCGCGTCACCGGCGTCCTGGCCAACCAGCCGATGCAGAAGGGCGGCGTGCTGTTCAGCGACAGCGCCGACAAGGCCGCCCGGTTCATCTGGCTGTGCGACGCGTTCAACGTGCCGCTGCTGTTCCTGGCCGACGTGCCGGGCTTCATGATCGGGACCCAGGTGGAGCGGCGGGGGATCATCCGGCACGGGGCGAAGATGATCACGGCCGTCGCCGAGGCGACCGTTCCCAAGGTGTCGGTGATCGTGCGCAAGGCCTACGGCGCCGGGCTGTACGCGATGGCGGGGCCCGCCTACGAGACCGACTGCGTCCTGGCGCTGCCGTCCGCGCAGATCGCGGTGATGGGCCCGGAGCCCGCCGTCAACGCGGTCTTCTACAACCGGCTGGCCGAGCTGCCGGAGGAGGAGCGTGCGGCCAGGCGACGCGAGCTGGAGGACGAGTACCGCCGCGACGTCGACCTGTACAGGCTGGCGGCCAACCTCGTCGTCGACGACGTGGTGGAGCCGGACCAGCTGCGCGAGCAGCTCGTCGCCCGCTTCCGCGCCTACGCGACCAGGGAGCGGCCGCGGCCCGACCGCGGGCACGGCGTCCCCCCCGTCTGATCGCGGGCCCAACTGCTGCGTACTCGGTTAGGAGGGTGCGCGGCCGCCCGCGACGATCTACGATTGGGGGTGTGGCGCACCTGCGTCGATGGATGCCTGTCGGGGCCGCCGCCATCGCGACCGTGCTCCTGGCCGTGGCCTTCGGCCTCGCGGCCAATCAGCTGACGACCTCACCAACCCGGCCGGAGCCACACCTCAGGACGGTCTCGAACGCGACCCTGACCCGGCTCGGCCTCAGCCTCTCGGCGGCCGTGCAGCCCCCGCACTGCGGCCTGGCGGACGGCGCCGCCCTGCACGGGTGGCTGCCGGCCGGCTCCGTGGGCTGCGCGATCACGCAGACGGCGGCCGAGGCCATGGCCCGCCAGGGCGGCAGCGGGACCGTCATCGAGAGCCTGCTCGCCCTCGTCACCTCGACGCGGCCGGCGGCGATCGGGTACCACCACCTCACGTGGCTGGTGGTGACCCAGAACACCGCCAGCTACTGCGGGCAGTCCGGAGGCGGCTTCTCCACCTGCCTCGGTCAGCGTGGATTCACGCGCAGCCAGCTCGTCCTGGTGGACGGTCACGGCGCCGGGATCATCAACACGCTGCGCCTCGGCGCGGGCGGCCGCGTGGCGCGTCCCATCTCGCCGGGCGGGATGCTGAACAGCGGCTGACCGTGCCGGCAAGGAAGACGACTTGCCCCCCCTGACCCCCCGGCAGACGAGGGGGGAGGTGACGTTACGTCCGGCCACCTCCGTCGTTGATCCCGCATGAGGCAACGCTGGGTCGTCTTCATCGCCGCCCTCACCGGGTGCGTCGTGGTCGCGGTCGGGTTCGCCGTCGCCGTCGACCGGGCCATTGCGTCGCGCGGCCAGGCGCCGCGCCTGCATACGGCCTCCGCCTCCACCCTGGCCACCGCCGGGATCACGCTCAGCGCCCCCCTCACGCCGCCGTACTGCGGCGTGGAGCATGCCGCCGCTGAGCGCGGCTGGCTGCCGGCGGGCGCGGTCAACTGCCCGATCGTCCGCAGCGCCGCCGAGGCGGCGGCGGCACGGGGTGGGGGCCAGGTGCTGGAGTCGGTGCTCGCCAGGGTCGGCACCACCGGGACCGCCGGCGCCGGCCACGACCGGCTGATGTGGCTCGTGGTCGTCCGGTCGAGCGTCGTGATGCTGCCGATGATCGTGTGCGCCCGAGGTCCGGCGGTGGATACTCCATGCCCGCCGTCGCCACCGACACCGAGGGTTGGCACCACCCTCGTGATGCTGGATGCCCACTCAGGCCAGTTGGTGCAGCTCCTGGCGCTGACCGCGAATGGAGGCGTGGCCCCATGGCGCCAGGTGCCGCCGACCGTCATTCCGCCGCTCACCAAGCCCACGGCGCCCGAGGGCTGAGGACGACTACCGCCTGAGGACGACTACCGCCTGAGAGCGCCCTCGATCACACCGGCTGCCCTGGCGTCCTCCGGCAGCCCCCTCGCCCGGATCCGCTGAGCGATCTCGCGCTTCCGGGCATCGGGCACGGCCGGACCGACCTTGAACTTGGCGCGCACCGCGCGGACCCGCAGGTGCAGCGCGGCGAGGCGGCGCAGGCGGCCGCCGTAGGTGTCGCCGTCGCGGATCGGCTCGTAGCTGCCGGCGGGCTCGTAGGCGGCCAGGAGCCGGGCGAGGGCGGCGGCGACGTCCGCGGGCGCGGTCGACCAGGTGGCCTCGCACTCGTGCGCGACCGCTCGAAAGTGGAGCGTGGCGCGGCCGGCGTCGCGCTCGTCGACGAAGTCGTGCGGCGTCCAGGTCAGGTAGTCGGAGACCAGGAACGTCACGCGGGGGTTCCGCTGGAGAGCCACGAACGTGGGGTCGGCCTGGACGCAGTGCAGCTCGATGACGTCGCCGGTCTTGACGAAGGGCAGGATGCTGACGCTTGGGAAGGCCTCCGGCGACGACGCGATCAGCGTGCCGTGGCGCTGGCCGGCGACGAACGCATCCACCAGTGCCGGGTCGGTCGGGTAGTTGCTGGACGGGTACACGTCAGTGCTCGCTCACCCTCGGGCGCACCGGCGCCTATCCCAGGGCCGCGACGAGGGCGTCGCCCACCTCGGACGTCGACGCGGCGCCGCCCAGGTCGCCGGTCAGGACGCGCCCGTCCTCGCAGACGGCGTCGATGGCCCGCTCGACGCGGTCGGCCTGCCCCGCGTAGCCGAGGTGCCGCAGCATCAGCGCCGAGGACCACACCGCGCCGATCGGGTTGGCGCGACCGCGCCCCGCGATGTCCGGCGCCGAGCCGTGGACGGGCTCGAACATGGATGGGCCGCGGCCGTCGAGGCTGAGGTTGCCGCTGGCCGCCAGGCCCAGACTGCCCTGGATCGCGGCGCCCAGGTCGGTCAGGATGTCGGCGAACAGGTTGGAGCCGACGACCACGTCGATGGAGTCGGGCCGCAGCACCATCCGCGCGGCCATGGCGTCGACGTGGACGCGCTCGACCTGGACGTCGATGTACTCCCGGGCGAGGGTGGCCACGACCTCGTCCCAGAGGACGTAGGCGTAGCGGCTGGCGTTCGACTTGGTGACGCTCACCAGGCGACCGCGCCGCTCGCGGGCCCGCTCGAACGCGTAGCGGGCGCACCGCTCGATGGCGCGCCTCGTGAAGACCGGCACCTCCACCGCCAGCTCCGCCTCGGTTCCCACGTGCACGCGGCCGCCGGTGCCCGAGTACTCGCCCTCGGTGTTCTCGCGGACGAAGAGCATGTCGATGTCCTCGGGGCCTCGGCCCGCCAGCGGGCTGCGCAGGCCGGGCGGGAGCCGGACCGGACGCAGGTTGACGTACTGCTCGAAGGTCTTGCGGATCGGCAGCAGGCACTCCCAGAGGCTGACGTGGTCGGGGACCGTGGGCCATCCGACCGCGCCGAGGTAGATGGCGTCGTAGCCGGCGAGGGTGGCGAGGGCGTCCTCCGGCATCATCCGGCCGGTGCGGTCGTGGTAGTCGCAGCCCCAGGGGAGCTCCTCGAAGACCAGCGGCACGTCGAGCGCGCGCAGGACCTTCAGCCCCTCGGGGACGACCTCCTTCCCCACCCCGTCGCCGGCGATGACCGCGATGCGGTGCGACATCGCGTCAAGTTACTCGATCTGGGTGATGCAAGGGGGGACAGGCCCCCCCCCTTCCGGAACCCCCCTCTTGTCCGGGACGTTTGGGGGGCCTCCGGCCCAGCGCTTCGCGTCTGTAGTCGGGGCTGGGTGATCTTGGGAGAACGCGCTCGGACACTTGGGCAAAGCCCTCGCTTCCGGCCACCCTGGGCTTCCTCCGAAAATGGCCTTGCGCGGAGCCTTAACGGCTTGGGTTGGCGAGCCGGCGTGCCATCCGTACGCTCCGCTGTCGTGATGGCGGAGCACGCGGTCCAACCCGAACCGGCGCCCTACGCTGGGGACGTGAAGGCGTCCAGACCCAGGCGGGTCAAGATCACCGTCAGGCTCAGCCCCGAGCGGCTGGAGCGAGCCCGGAAGGCCGTGAGGTGGGGCTACGCCCGCTCGATCAGCGCCTGGGTGGAGGAGGACGCCGTGCGCCGTCACGACAGCAACTACGGGTGGGCGGAGAGCCAGGAAGAGGCCTTCGCCGAATGGGTCCGCGAGTACGGGCCGTTCACCGAGGAAGAGCTGGCGTGGGCGCGGCGCGAAGCATTCGACCCCTGACGCTGGACGCCGGAGCCCTGCTCGCATATGAGCGGAACGATCGCGCTGTGCGAGAGAGAATTCGCTCCGCGCTCGATGCCGGCATGGACGTGATGGTCCCCGCCGGCGCGCTCGCGCAGGTCTGGCGCGACGGCCGCCGCCAGGTGTCGCTCGGGAGGCTGCTCAAGGAGCGCCAGGTGCACGTCGCGGACCTCGACGAGAATGCCGCGAAGGATTCCGGCGAGCTCTGCAGACGCACCGGCACCCGCGACGTAATCGACGCCAGCGTCGTGGTCTGCGCGCGAGGGCAGCGCGGCGGCGTCGTGCTGACCGGCGACTCGGCGGACATCCGGCACCTTGACGGGCGGCTGGAGGTGCAGCGTGTGTGACGCCCCCAACCCGCTAATTCAGGAAGTCGACCGCCTCCTCCCGGCCGTCCCAGACGACCGTGGTCTCCGCCGGACGGGTCCTGGCGACCGTCCGGCCCTGGCGCAGGACCAGGCGGCGTCGCGGCAGCAGTCGCAGCGCGTCCATCTCGCTCGGTGCGTCGAACACCACCAGGTTGGCGGGCGCGCCCTCGCTCAGGCCGTAGTCCTCCAGGCCGAGCGCCCGCGCGGGGTTGACGGTGATCATGTCGACCAGGCTCCGCAGCTCGTCCGCGCCGGACATGTGGCCGTAGTGGGCCAGCACGAACGCCGCCTGCAGCGGGTCGCCGTGGCCCAGCGGGTACCACGGGTCCATCACCGAATCGTGGCCGATGCAGACGTTGACGCCGGCAGCCATCAGCTCCTTGACCCGCGTGTGGCCGCGGCGCACCGGGTAGGAGTCGAAGCGCCCCTGCAGCACGGAGTTGTCCAGCGGGTTCGTGACCATGTGCAGGCCGGCGCGGGCGATGTTGTTGACCACGCGGTGGGCATACGCGTTGTTGTAGGAGTGCATCGCCGTCGTGTGACTGGCGGTCACGCGCCCGGCCATGCCGAGCCGGATCGTCTCCGCCGCCATGACCTCCACGAACCGCGAGTGGTCGTCGTCCGTCTCGTCGCAGTGGATGTCGACGCGCAGGCCGTGGTCGGCGGCGAGGGCGAACGCCAGCTTCACCGACTCCACGCCCATCTCGCGGGTCATCTCGAAGTGCGGGATGCCGCCGACGGCGTCGGCCCCCAGGGCGATGGCCTTGCGCATCAGGTCGGGGCCGCCCTCGAACGAGAGGATGCCCTGCTGCGGAAAGGCGACCAGCTGCAGGTCCATCTGGTCGCCGATCTCGTCCCTGAGCTCGACCAGCGCCCGCAGCGCCCGCAGCTCCGGATCGCACACGTCGACGTGGCTGCGCACGTGCTGGACGCCGCACGCGAGCTGCCAGCGCAGCACCCGCCGCACACGTGTCTTGACGTCGTCGACCGTCAGGCTCGCCACCCTCTCGGCCCAGATCGCGATGCCCTCGAACAGCGAACCGGTCACATTGAATCGAGGCTGTCCGACCGTCAGCACCGCGTCCAGATGGATGTGCGGCTCGACGAGCGGCGGCGTGACCAGCGCGCCGTCGAGATGGATCACGTCGCGCGCGTCCGGCTCCGGCGCAGTGAACCGCCCGTGACGAATGCCGAGATCGCACAGATCGCCGGCGCCCACCAGCCGAGCTCCCTTCAGCAGCAGGTCCAGCATGTTCAGGAAACTCTACTCGCAGATGGCTGCGTGGTTCTGGTTACACTGACCATAACAAGGCGGTCCATCGGTACCCGGTCCAGAGGAGGGAAGCTGTGGAGACGAGTGAACCGATCACACGGTCGGTGCAGATACCGGTGCGAGAGGGTGAGTATGGCGACCGGGTGGTGGCCGTCGAGCCGGGCGGCATCGAGTACATCCCGGAAGCGGAGCGACACGGCACGCCTCTCAAGCTCTTCTGGACCTGGATGTCGGCGAACATGGAGTTCGCCACCGTCTTCGTGGGCTTCCTCCCTGTCGCGTTCTTCGGCATGGGGTTCTGGGACGCGGCGCTCGCGCTGGTCCTGGGCAGCGCGCTGGGCTCGCTGACACACGCGATCCTGTCGAGCTGGGGACCGCGGTACGGCGTGCCCCAGATGGTCCTGTCGCGCGGTGCGTTCGGCTATATCGGCAACCTCCTGCCCGCCGGCCTCAACACGTTCACGGCCACGATTGGCTGGTTCATCGTGAACAGCGTGGCCGGCGCGTTCGCGCTCATCAGCCTGTTCGGGCCGCTGCTGCACTGGGTCACGCTGCCGTTCTGGCTTGCGTTCCTGGTGATCGTCGCGGTGCAGGTGGTCGTCGCGTTCGCGGGGCACAACCTCGTGCACGAGTTCGAGAAGTACGCCTTCCCGTACCTGGCGGTCGTCTTCGGCCTCTCCGCGATCCTGATCTTCGCGCAGGCCCATCTCGGTCAGGGCGTCGATCCGAAGGTGCAGGGACCCCTGGGCGAGACGGGCGCCTTCACGCTCACGTTCACCGCGGCGTTCGGCTACGCCGTGGGCTGGAACCCGTACGCCACCGACTACACGCGCTACCTGCCCGCCAGCACCAGCCGTCTCATGACCGGCCTGTGGGCAGGGCTCGGCGTGTTCGTCTCCTGCGCGGTGCTGGAGGTCATGGGGGCCGCGCTGGTCACCATCCCGGAGACCAGAGGGCTCGGCAACCCGACCGACCAGCTGATCAAGCCATTGCCAGGCCTGCTCGCCGGCCTGGTGCTGCTCGGGGTGGCGCTGGGCGCGGTCACGGCCAACGTCATCAATGTGTACAGTGGCGCGATCTCCTTCCTGACGCTCGGCGTCCGCCTGCCGCTGCGCATCCGCCGGGCGGTCGTTGCGCTGGGCGCCGGCGTCGTCGGCTACATCGTCGGCGTGATCCTCGAGTCGCGTGTGGGGCCGGGCAGCGGATACGAGAACTTCCTGCTGCTGATCAGCTACTGGATCGCGCCGTTCCTCGCGGTAGTGCTGGTGGACTACTGGCTGCGCGGCGGCAACTACGACGAGCGCGAGTTCTTCGACCCGCACCACCTGCCGTGGAAGGGGCTGGTCGCGATGGTGGTTGGCCTGGTGGTGTCGTTCCCGTTCTGGAACAACGCGATCCTCACGGGCCCGCTGGCCAAGGCCAATCCCGCGATCGGTGACGTCACCTTCGTGGTCGGCTTCATCGTCACCGCCATCGTGTACCGGGCGCTGAGCGCGATCGGTGCGCAGGGGCGCAGCAGGGAACCTGTCGCCGGCTGAGAGCCGCCGCCAGGAGCCCAGGCTCCTAGGTCGCGAGGGAGCCGGTGGAGAAGCCGGCTCCCCCATGCCACGCCCGTTCGGCGGCGTCGGCGACCAGGCGGCCGATCGCGAGCGACGACGTCGCCGCCGGTGAGGGCGCGTTGCGAACGTGCAGCACGCGGGCGCCCTGGACGTCGACCACGAAGTCGTCCACCAGCGCACCGGAAGCGTCGAGCGCCTGAGCGCGCACGCCCGACGGGCCCGGCACCATGTCCGACAGCCGCACGTCTGGCAAATAGCGGCGCACCGAACGCCAGAACGCTCGCTTGGACCAGTCCCGCCACATCTCCACCGCACCCATCCGCCAGTAGCGGCGCGCCAGGCGCTGGAAGCCGCGGTTTCCCAGCGCCTCGGCGAGGTCGCCGGGACGCAGGTCGCGCCGGCGGTAGCCCTCGCGGGCGAACGCCAGCACCGCGTTGGGGCCGAGCCACACCTCTCCGGTGCCGATGCGTCGCGTGCCGTGGACGCCGAGGAACGGGAACGCCGGGTCGGGCACCGGGTAGATGAGGTTCCGGCAGAGTCCCCGCGCCTCCGGCCGCAGCTGCCAGTAGTCGCCGCGGAAGGGAACGATGCGCGGTTCGGCGGCGCCGCCCGAGATCCCGGCGAGCCGGTCGGCGTGCAGTCCACCGCAGGTGATGACGCGACGGGCCTCCAGGTCGCCGGCCGTGGTCTCCAGCACGACACCCTCGGGCAGCCGGCGCAGGCCGAGCAGCTCACGTCCGGTGTGCACCTCCCCGCCGGCGTCGCGGACGTCGAGCGCGTACCGCTGGGCGACCAGCGAGAAGTCCACGATGCCCGTGCAGGGCGACCACAGCGCGCGAATGCCGGCGCAGTGGGGTTCGATCTCGCGCAGGCGCTCCGGACCGATCAGCTCGAGGCCCTCCACGCCGTTGGCCCTACCGCGCTCGAGCAGGTTGTGCAGACGCTCCAGCTCCGACTCGTCCGTCGCCACGATGACCTTGCCGCAGCGCTCGGTCGGGATGCCGTTCGCCTCACAGTAGGCGTACAGCTCGCGGGCGCCGGCGACGCAGAGGCGGGCCTTCGAGGAGCCCGGTGCGTAGTAGATGCCGGAGTGGATCACGCCGCTGTTGTGGCCCGTCTGATGCGCGCCGATACGCGGCTCCTTGTCGATCAGCGCGAGGCGGAGCCCGGGGCGCCGGCGCAGCAGCTCTCGCGCGCTGGCCAGACCGACGATGCCAGCCCCGACGACGACGACGTCGTAAGCGCTCATGCCCGCCCGCCCAGGTGTTCCTGAAAGAACGCCGGCGTCAGGCGCCAGGAATCAAATCCGAGCGCCATGCGAAGGTCCCTGACGACTCCGTTGTTCAGCGGTCGCGGCAGCATGCCCTTCGCGGTGCGGGCGACGCAGACGGGAGGCGGAACGGACAGCATCTCGGACACGCACCGGAATCTTAAGTGCATCAGAGGTCAGGCACCGCGCGAGGCCGCTGGCTCACACGCCCAGAAACCGGGACATCTTGCCCTGGTTACAGGTCACGAAATATCTGACAGACTCGTCACGTGCGTGCCCCGGCGCCCCTGGAGGGGCTGCCTCCGGAGGAACTAAGGAAACTCACCGAAAGAGCGAAGCGGCGCACCTATAAGGCCGGGGAGGTCGTGTTCCAGGAAGGCGATCCGGCCGATTCGCTCCATCTGGTGCTGCGCGGGCGTCTTGCAGTGACGGTGACCAGCCCTGACGGACGCGAGATGACGTTCGCCATCGTGGGCGAGGACGAGGTGCTTGGCGAGCTCGCGCTCCTCGCCGTCGACACCCACCGCAGCGCGACAGTGCGAGCGCTGGAACCGACCGAGACGCTGGCGATCCACCGTCGCGACTTCGACCACCTGCGACAGCGCCACCGCGCGATCTCCGAGCTGCTCGTCGACATCCTGGCCGCGCGGGTGCTCATGCTGTCCGCGCAGATCGAGGAGGCACTCTACCTGCCGGTGCAGACCCGCATCCTCCGGCGGCTGGTCGAGCTGGCCAGGACGTACGGCGACGGCCACGTGCCCGCCGTCATCCCCCTCACGCAGGAGGACATCGCCGGGCTGGCGGGCACGGCACGCGCAACGGTCAACCGCATCCTGCGCGCCGAACGCAACCGTGGCACGGTCAGCCTCGAGAAGCGCCGGATCACCGTGCTCGACCTCGACTCGCTCGTCCGGCGCTCGCGGATAGTCCGCGGCACTGTCGACGTTCGGCTAGGGTAGAGCTCGTTGGACGAGCACAGCCCATGACCACCGCACGCCCGCGCTGGACCAACTGGGCCGGCATCGCATCGTGCGAGCCGGCGTCCATCGAACGTCCCGGCAGCGAGGAGGAGATCGTCCAGGCCGTGTGCGCGGCCGCGAACGCCGGCCGCAGGGTGCGCGTGGCGGGCACCGGGCATTCGTTCACGGACATCTGCTGCACCGACGGGACGCTGCTCCGCCTGGATCGCTGCGACAGGGTGATCGAGATCGATCATGGACGGCGACGAGCGACCGTCCAGGGCGGCATCACGATAGCGCGCCTGGCCGAGGAGCTGGACCGCCGCGACCTCGCGCTGCCGAACCTGGGCGACGTGACCTACCAGACGATCAGCGGCGCCATCTCGACCGCCACGCACGGCACGGGCGAGCAGCGCCGCAACATCCCGTCCCAGGTCGCCGGCCTGTCGCTCGTCCTCGGCGACGGCCGGGTGCTGCGCTGCTCGCCGGAGAACGACGCCGGCACGTTCGAGGTGGCGCGTGTCGGACTGGGGGCGCTGGGCGTCATCTCCGACGTGACACTGCAGTGCGAGCCGGCGTTCAACCTGCGCTCCGTCGAGGAGCCGCAGCGCCTCGACGAGGTGCTGGAGGCGTTCGACGACCTTGCCGCGGGCAACGAGCACTTCGAGTTCTTCTGGTTTCCCCACACCGAGGTGGCGCAGACCGTCCGCAACAACCGGACGGACGAGCCGGCCCGGCCCAGGAACCGGCTCGCCTCGTACGTGGACGACATCCTGCTGGAGAACCATGCCTTCGAGCTGACCCAGCAGCTGGGCCGCCTGCGCACCGGTTGGATCCCCGGCCTGGCCGGATTCACGGCGCGCCTCCTCAGCCGGAGCGAGGTGGTCGACCGCGGCCACCGCATCTTCGCCAACGAGCGCCTGGTGCGCTTCGCCGAGATGGAGTACGCCATACCGCGCAAGCACGTGGTCGACGCCGTGCGCGAGGTGCGCGCGATGATCGCCCGGCTGGACCTGCGCATCAGCTTCCCGATCGAGGTGCGCGTGCTCGGCGGCGACGACATCCCCCTGAGCACGGCGCACGGACGCGACACGGCCTACATCGCGGTCCACGTCTTCTGGCGGCTGCCGTACGAGCGCTACTTCCGCGAGGTGGAGGCGATCATGCGCGACCGGGAGGGCCGGCCCCACTGGGGCAAGCTGCACTTCCAGGACGCGCGGTCGCTGCTCCCCCGCTACCCGCTGTGGGATCGATTCGCCGCGGTCCGCGACCGCCTCGACCCGGACCGCAGGTTCACCAACAGCTACCTGGAGCGGGTGCTGGGATCCTGAGCGCCACGCCTCGAACTTAGCAGCTGCTTAGCCAACCATTACGAGTGCGGCCCGACGCTTGAGGCGACCGCCGGTCGCTGATACTGTGGCCCCCAATCGGGCGTCGTCCGGCGTCCGGGTCAGTTCCGCATGGCAAGGAGGGGGCCATGAAGTCGCCAGCAGCGTCAGGTACGGCGCACGACGCCGCGACCTCTGCTGGCCTTCAGGTCCGGGACCCCG
>DASYBH010000099.1:0-1818 GCA_036500885.1 Candidatus Dormiibacterota bacterium | reverse complement strand
GGTGGCCCTCGACCTGGAGCCGCTGCCCGCCGCCGGCGACGTGGTGGCCGCCACGGCTCCCGGCGCGCCGCTGCTGCACGAGGGTGTGGCCGGCAACCTGGCCGGCGTCACCCGGCGGACGATCGGGGACGCGGCTGCCGCATGGACGGGCGCCGGCGTCGTCGTCTCACGCCGCCTGCGGCTGGCGCGCGTGGCCGGCGCCTACCTCGAGCCTCGCTCAGTCACCGCTGCCTGGGACCAGGCCGGCGACTCCCTGACGCTGTGGTCGTCGACCCAGTCCGTCTACGGCGTGCGGCACCAGGTCGCCGCCATGCTCGGCCTCGCGCCCGAGCGCGTGCGCGTGCTCGCCGAGGACGTGGGCGGGGCATTCGGCGCCAAGGGCATGCCCTACGCCGAGGAGGTGCTGGCGCCGGCCGTGGCCCGCCGCCTGGGCCGGCCCGTCCGCTGGGTGGCCGGTCGCAGCGAGGACACCGCGGCCACCGCTCACGCCCACGGCGACGTGCTCGAGCTGGAGCTGGCCGCCACGGCGGGCGGCCGGCTGTGCGGGCTTCGCGTCCGTATGCTCCACGACATCGGCGCCCACGCGGGGCCCGGCGCCGACCAGGGCGACAACGTGCTCAGCCACCTGGTCTGCGCGTACCGGCTGCCGGCCCTGGAGGCGGAGGTCCGGCAGATCTACACCAACGCGGTGCCGTCCGGCTTCATCCGGGGTGGCGGCCGCGAGGTCGGCAACTTCGCGATCGAGCGGATGCTCGACCTGCTGGCCAGCCGGCTGGGCATCGACCCCGCCGAGGTCCGCCGCCGCAACCTGGTCCAGCCTGAGGAGATGCCGTACGACACCGGCTACCCGCGCGGCGACTCGACCGTCGTCTACGACGGCGGCGACTATCCGCGCCTGCTGGACACCGCGCTGGGCGCCATCGGCTACGACGACGTTCGCCGCCGGCAGGCGGACGGCGCCCGCCTCGGTGTGGGGGTGGCGTGCTGCGTCGAGTCCACCGGCATCGGCGTGCCCGAGACCGCGCGCGTCAATGTTCGGCCGGACGGGAGCGTCACGGCCTTCGTCGGTTCGACCCCGCAGGGCCAGGGTCACCGCACGAGCCTGGCCCAGGTGGTGGCCGAGCGGCTCGGCTGGCCGCTGGAACGCGTCACGGTCGTGGCCGGGGACACCGACGCCGTGCCGCGCTCGTACAACTCGGCCGCCAGCCGGACCGCCTACGAGGTCGGCAACGCCGCCGCGCTCGTCGCGACCGCGGCGCGCCGCCGGCTGCGGGAGCTCGGCGCCGAGCGGTTGGAGGCGGATCCCGCCGACGTCGAGGTGAGCCCGGACGGCGCGCGGGTGCGAGGCGCCCCGGCCCGCACCGTGCCGCTGGCGGAGCTGGCGCCGGCGGGAGGCGTCGAGGCGTCGGAGGTGTTCGACTCGCGTCGCTCGTTCGCCTCCGGCTGCCACGCCGCGCTGGTCGACGTCGACCCCGAGACCGGCTCCGTGACGGTGCTCCGCTACGTCATCGTCCACGACTCCGGCCGCGCGATCAACCCGCTGCTGGTGGACGGGCAGCTGCACGGCGGGTACGCGCACGGCCTCGGCTACGCGCTCCTGGAGGAGGCGGTCTACGACGAGGAGGGCGCGTTTCGGAGCGCCAGCTTCCTCGACTACACGATCGCCAGCGCGGCGGAGGTGGCGCCGCCCCCCGAGCTGCACGAGGTCCGCTCGGAGGTGTTCGGCAACCCGGAGGGATTCAAGGGGGTGGGGGAGAGCGGCACGATCCCGGTGCCGGCCGCGATCGCGGCCGCGGTCGACGACGCGCTGCGGCGCCA
>DASYBH010000098.1:0-11527 GCA_036500885.1 Candidatus Dormiibacterota bacterium | reverse complement strand
AGCTCTCAGCGGTGCGGCTCTGACCCAACGCTAGCTCAGTCCGAATTGGTCTGAAGCACGAAGCCACGAAGAGCACGAAGACGCACGAAGGGTTGCAGGATGAGCCTCAGCGCCCTGGGCCGATCCCCAGATCCCCCATTCCTTCGTGCGTCTTCGTGTCCTTCGTGGCTTCGTGCTGCAACTCATTCAGAAAGACTCGCCGGGGCACTGCACGTCATTGGAAGCACAGCCCCGCGAGCGATCCTTCAGCCCTGGGAGGCGCGCCTTCTCGTCTCGCGCACCCGGCCGTGCGCGGCCAGGCACTGCGCCCTGCGCTCCTCCAGGCCCGCATGCTCCAGGATCGCGATGGCGCGCTCGAAGCTCCGGTCCGCCAGGTCGTAGGCGGCCCGCTCGGCGTGCACCTCGCCCATCTGCTGGTACGCCATCGACAGCGCCATCTGCTCGTCGAAGCGCTCCGCCAGCGCGATCGCCTCGCCGATGAGCTCCAGCGCCTCGTCGAGCCGGCTCTGCGCCCTGCGGAGCTCCGCCATGCTCAGCAGGCCGCGGCTGCGCAGGCGCTCGACGCCGGTCTCGGCCAGGTGGTCCAGCGCTGCTCGGAACAGCTCCTCGGCGCGGCCCAGGTCGCCGTGCACGAGGTATCGCATCCCCAGGTCGCCCTCGGCCCTCGGCAGGTCCGTCCGGGCGGCCTGCGGCCGGATGTCGTTCTCGACGCTGTAGAGCGTCACCGCCCTGGCCGTCAGGTCGATGGCCCGCTGCGGGTCGCCCAGCTCGCCGTGGCACGTGCCCAGGCCGTGGTAGATGCGCGCCAGCCTGGCGATGTCCAGGCGGGGGCCGGCCGTCTGCAGGGCCTCCTCGTAGCAGTCGCGAGCGCGGACGTAGTTGCGGTGGCGGACCAGGATCGTGCCCAGGTGCTCGAGCATCCGCGACTCGACCTGCGCCGCCCGTGGCTCGAGGGCCCGGTAGCGCCGCAGGGCGTCCTCGGCCATGCCCAGCGCCTCGGGGTCCTCCTTCAGGTACCGCGCGCCTGCCTCCCACTCCAGGGACTCAGCGGCGAGCCAGGGCTCGTCCAGGGCCTCGAAGAGGGCGCGCGCCTCCCGCAGGTGCTCGATGGCCTCCTCCGGGCGGAAGAGGCGGTTCAGCGCCTGGCCGAGATAGAAGTGGCCGTAGGCCCACAGGCCGCGCGAGCGCTCGGCGAGGAGCGACTGGGCCACATCCGCGACCTCCAGGTACCGCTGCTGCTCGGACAGCCGTTCGAGCTGAGCGATACGACCGTCGGCCACCTCGTCCGTCAGCTCGCGAAGCGCTCCAACCGCTCCGCGTCCCCGCGCGCTTCGAGCACGCGTTGGTAGGCGGCCAGGCACTGTTCTCTGGGACCCGTCATGCCCGCCTCGTCCAGGATCGCGAGCGCGCGCTCGAAGCTCGCGTCGGCGAGCTGGTGCTCCTGTCCGGCCGCGTGCAGCTCACCGAGCAGCTGGTGGGCCTGGACCAGCGCCATCCGCTCCTCCAGTCGCTCGGCCAGCTCGATCGCCTGGGCGATCAGCGGCATCGCCGCGTCCCGCCGGCCCTGCACCTGGCGGAGCTCGGCGAGGCTGAGCAGCACGTAGCTTCGGATGCGCTCCGCGCCGGCCTCCTCGAGGCGGCGAAGCGCGGACGCGAACAGCTCCTCGGCGCGCTCGTACTGGCCGTCCCGGGTCAGCATCATGCCGAGGTCGTTCTCGATCCTCGGCAGGTCGATACGCGCGGGAGCGGGTCGGAGGTCGTTCTCGACCGCGCTCAGCGCCACGGCTCGCGAGGCGAGGTCGATCGCCCGCCGCAGGTCACCGAGGCTGACCCGGCAGCGACTCAGCCCGTGGTAGATGCGGCTCAACCGAACCAGGTTCAACACGGGCCCGGCCACGTGGAGCGCCTCGGTGTAGCACTGCTCGGCCCTGACGAAGTCGGACTGCTGCACCAGGAAGGTGGCGAGGTGCTCGAGCATCCGCGCCTCGACCTCCACCCGCCGGGGCTCCAGCTCGCGATACCTGCGAAGCGCGTCCTCCGCGGTGGCGACGGCCCTGGCGTCCTCCTTCAGATACAGCGCCGCGGCCTCCCACTCGCGGGCCTCGGCCGCGGACCAGGGATCGTCCTCCGCCTCGAAGAGCCGCCGCGCTCGACGCAGGTGCGGGAGCGCGTCGTCCGGGCAGCCGAGATGGGCGCGCGCCCGTCCCAGGTAGAGGTGCGCGAACGCCTCCAGGTCGGCGGGCGCAGCCGCCGCGAGTAGCTGGCCCGCCAGTTCGACGACCTCGGGATATCGCTGGCGTTCGCACAGGCGCTCCAGGTCGGCGACGCGATGATGCGGCAGCTCCGCTCCCACGTCGCTCGGCACCTGGAAGGTCTGGGCCGGCTGGCCGAGGCGGCGCGCGATGATCTGCAGGCTCCGCATGCTGGGCCGCACCTTGCCGGTCTCGATGAGATGGACCGCCTGACGGGTGAGCTCCGACCCCGCGACCTGGGCCATGCTGAGACCAGCCTTCAGCCGAGCCTGTCGCAGTAGTTCCGGGTCGATGGCCACCCCTGAGGGGCGTCCGCGTGGCGACCGTAGAGAACGAGTGATGAACGAAGTCTAGCCCATGATCGTGTGCGCATCACCGGCCGCCACACAGACAATCGGTCACGTCAAACAGTCTTGTCTCAGATGCCCGGGCCCACCCACGCTAACCCCGTCGACATGATCAGGGCGACCACCGCAACCACCGTCAACACGATCGACATGACCGAAATGAATGACGTGCGCATCTACGCTACCTCCACATGTGGCGGCCGGATGTAAGGCCAGCACGACTTCCTACGTATCCTGCGCCATGCGTGTCAATCGAGCGATTGACAACGGCGCCGGTCCGGACGGTGCAGTACGCTACCTCCCGGCGGATGACTCGGCACGTCACGTGGGACAAGGGGATCTCCCTGGTGGGTCACGATTTCTGGCTCGACCCGCTCACCGTGCGCGAGCTCGCCTTCGTCTCCCACGCGCACACGGACCACACGCGACGTCATCGCAACGCGCTGATGACCGCGGGCACCCAATTGCTGCTGGCACCTGAGCGGCGGCCCAGGGCCACCCGGCTGGTCGCGCTCGGGGAGGCCTGTCAGCTGGGCGAGGCCACGCTGACGCTGCACGACGCCGGCCACATGCTCGGCTCGGCGCAGCTGCTCTTCGAGCACGACGGCAGCCGCCTGCTCTACACCGGCGACCTGAAGCTGCGGCACGGCAGCCGGCAGCCGGACACCCCGATTCCCCTGGCCGACGTCGTCGTGATCGAGAGCACGTACGGACGGCCACATTTCCGCTTTCCGGACCTGGACAGCGTGACGGAGGTGGTGGCGCTGTGGTGCCGCAGAGCGCTGGCCGCCCGCGTCACCCCGGTCCTGCTGGCCAACGCCCTTGGCAAGGCGCAGGAGCTGATGCTGGCGCTCGCCCCGCACGGGTTCCGTTTCGCGCTCGAGGAGCGCTGCGTGCCGTTCGCGCGCAGCTACGAGGAGGCGGGCGTATCACTGCCGGACTGGGAGCCGCTCGACGCCGACCCGCGGGACCGGGTCGTCGTGGCGCCCCCCGCCGGCAAGGACGCCATCCGCGCCCTGGGCCGCTACCGCACGGCGCTGATCTCCGGCTGGGCGCAGGACGCGAGCTTCTGGCGGGTGTTCGGCGCCGACGTCGCGTTCCCGCTCTCCGACCACTGCGACTTCGACGAGCTGCTGGAGGTGGTCCGCCGCTCCGGCGCCGACCAGGTCTACACCGTCCACGGCTTCGCGGCGGACCTGGCCAGGCACCTGCGCAAGCGCGGGGTCCGGGCCCACGCCCTCAACGCCACCGAGCAGCTGGCCCTCGCGCTGTAGGAGCGCAAGGGGGAGCAAGTCCCCCGTCCGGGCCCCCCCTCTTCCGCCGCGGAGGGACGGTACGCGCGGATCAGGCGGCGGCCGCGGCCAGGTCGACCAGGGCGAGGAACAGGCGGTACACCTCGACGTAGTCGTCCGACGCGTAGCCCACCGTGCGCGGCCCCAGCCGGCTGACGCACGGCACCCGCTCGCAGGAGTCGGCCATCGCCGTGCCGGCCACGTCCACCTCCAGCTCGATCCTGCCGGTCTGGCGCAGGACCGGGATGTTGGACAGCCTCTCGATCGCACGGCGGGCGCCGGTGCGGATGCGCTCCCGCGCCACCTGGGGGTGAAGGGACCGGGCTGCCTGACGGCCCAACCCCTCCTTGACGACGACCCCCTCGACCTCCACCACGAGCTCGTGCATCTGGGAGACCGCGGCGGCGTCGCCGGTGAACAGCGCGACCGGACAGTCGAAGGCGCCGCACAGGTAGCCCGTCAGGCTGCCCTCCGACTGCGGCTCCCCGCCCAGCCGCACCTCGCGGACGACGCGGGGATCCGCGTAGCTGTGGTCGAGCACCGCGTCGGCCGTCCCGGCGGCGGCGTGGTAGCCGACGAAGAACGCTGCGTCGAAGCCGGGGCCCATCCCCTGCGCCATGTACAGGCCGCGAGGGTAGCCGCTGACCAGCTCGGCGCGAGGGTGCAGCTCCTCGGGCAGGATGTTGATGCAGCTCCAGTGGCCGTCGCTGACCACCACCTCCTGGACGCCCGCATCGAGGGCGCCCTCGATCGCCGCGTTCACCTCCTGCGTCAGCAGGTGGCAGCTGGCCGCGTGCCTGGGCGAGGACGGGTCGGTCTGCTCGTCCCGGGCGATGCCGGCGACGCCCTCCATGTCGGCGGAGATGAACACGCGCATGATCAGGCTGGCCGATTCGAATACGAGGACGTCACGCCGGCCATTGTCGCAGGGCGCTCACGGCGACGGTGACGGCAGCGCCCGGCGGGCGGCCTCCCGCAGCACGGCCGCCGTGCGGGACACCGTCGCCGGCGCGGCGCTCGCGTCGTCGATGATGTCGAAGTGCTCCCCGTTGTCGAGGGCGTAGCCGGCCAGCGGGTCCCCCTCCGCCTCCGGGAACCGGCGCGTCGGCGGCCGCTGCACCCGCCCGACCAGGCGCCAGAAGAGCCAGCCCGCCGAGTGCGGGTCGGAGGCCACCGCCTGCAGCCAGGCCCGGTACACGTCGGGCTGGCTCGGGTGCTGGGCGCCGTAGCCGAACTCCTGCAGCAGGACGGGCTTGCCGGCCGCCGCCGCGATCGCCCCGTGGCGGCGCACCAGGTCGATCGCGTCCGCGGTGCCGACCCGGTAGTAGTCCGGGTACAGGTGCCAGCTGCCGAAGTCGAGCCCCCGCAGCGCCAGCTCGGCGGCCGGGTCGAGCACGCCGGGCCGGTCGAGGAAGCCCTCGTCGCCGGACGTCACCAGGTGGTTGCTGTCGATCGACCGGACGTGCGCCGCCATCTCGGTCAGCCAGCTCTGGGCCAGCGGAGCGCCGGCCGCGTCGCGGGCGGCGCCGTCGATCTCCGGCTCGTTCATCAGGTCCCAGGCGAAGATGGTCGGGTCGTCACGGTATCGCACCCCGGTGATGCCGTTGACCCGCTCGAGCACGTGGGCCACCCACTGCTTGTAGACCGACTTCGTGACGGGGCTGGCGAAGAACAGCGACCCGCGCCGGACGTCGGTCTGCGGGTCGTAGCCGGGCACGAACCACGCCACGATCTGCTGCGCCCCGCCCGCCCACTGCCAGAAGTCGAGCAGCGAGATGTTCAGCCGGAGGCCGAGCTGGCCGGCGCGGTGGATCACGTAGTCCCACCGGCCGAGGCCGTCGACGCTGCTGTCGTTCCAGGCCCATGTGTCGCGCCGCGTGTCCCAGTACAGCAGGTGGACCCCGTGCACGCCCAGGTTCGACGAGTCGTCGGTGCTGCGCCAGTTCCACAGCGTGCGCCTGGCGCCGCCGTCGCGCGACCCGATGACGCAGCTCATGATCGAGCGCACCACGTTCAGGCCCATGCGCCGCGCCGTCGTCAGCACGTCGTCCACCTCGGCCCGGGAGGCCCAGCCCAGGTAGTGGTTGCTGGTCCCGGCCACCGGGAAGGTCCGGCCGCACAGCACGAAGCGCGTGCCCTGCGCCGTGACGAACTGCCCGGCGCCGGTGGCCGCTGCTCCCGGCGCCGCGGGCGGGACGCCGCCCGGCGCGGCGCACCCCGCACCCGCCAGCCCCGCTCCCACCAGCAGGGACCGGGCCAGGAACTGCCGGCGCGTCTGCCCTCCCGGCGCCCTTGCCTCCTCACTCATCGTCTGTCTCGATGAAAGCGAGAGGGGCCGGCGCCGCGCCAGGCCGCGTTCGCGTCACTCCGCCGGCGGCCTGCGCCAGGAAGCCGGCGGCCACCGTGGCGAGCCCCGCGACGATCGCCGCCGCGCGCAGCGGGCCGCCGGGGTCGGCCCGCCTGACGCCGCCGAGCACCTCCCTGGCCACGCCGCGCGGGAGGGTCCGCAGGGCATGCCGGCGCTCGGAGGCCGTGCCGTCGCGACCGCCCACCAGCGCGGCCACGCGGGCCTTCGACACGCCCTCGGCGAAGCAGCGGGCGAGGTAGTAGCCGGCCCGAGCCCGCTGGAGGGGCACCCGGTGGACGACGCGGGCCAGCGGTTCGAGGACGATCCGCCCGGCCGGCCAGCGCTGCCGCAGGCGGATGCAGAGCTCGGTCTCCTCGCAGCCGGCGGGGTGCGTCCCCACCCGGCCCATGCTCTCCCGGAAGCCGCCAACCGCGCGCAGAAGCCCCGTTCTGAACGCCATGTTGCTGCCCAGCACGTTGCGGACCTCCGCCGCCGTCTCCGGCTGCCCGCGATAGCTGCCGCCCACGACCCAGTCGAACTCGGCAGGGAACCACGCCGGGCGCCCGCCCTCCCAGTACGGCTCGGCGTGGCCCCCGGCGCCCATCACCGTGGGGTCGGACAGGTGGTGGAGCAGCGCCGCCAGCCAGTCCGGCGCGGCGACGGCGTCATCGTCCAGGAAGACGACGACCTCGCCGCGGCAGACCGCGAGGGCCTCGTTCCGGCTCCCGGAGAGGCCGGGAGCGCGGCGGCTCTCGACCACGGTCACGTCGGGCAGCGACCGGCGCAGCTCGGCGAGGAGCACGGGGTGATGATCGACCACGACCACCACCTCGTCGGGCGGGACCGTCTGCCGGCGCAGCGAGTCGACCGCGGCGAGCAGCTGCGGACGGCGCTCCTCGCTGTACGTGCACACCACCGCGGAGACCGCCGTCACGCGCCGTCTCCGTCCACCAGCGCCCGGTAGACGGCCTCGATGCGGGGCACGACCCTGCCGGCGGTGAAGTCCCGTGCCCGCCGGCGCGCCGCGGCGCCCAGACTCCGCCGGAGCTCCTGGTCGCCCAGCAGCCTGCGGGTGGCGCCGGCCAGCGCCTCCGGGTCGCCCGGAGGCACCGTGAGCGCCCCCTCCTCGCCCACGAGGTCGGGGATGCCGCCGGCGGAGGTGGTGACCAGGGCGCAGCCGGCCGCCATCGCCTCCAGGACCACCGTCGGGCACGGGTCGGGCCAGACGGACGGGGCCAGCGCCACCGCGCAGCGCCGCAGCGCGCCGGCGACCAGGTCGTGCGGGCAGTCCTCCAGCAGCGTCACGCGGTCGGGGAGCCGGGCCGGCGTGTCCGGCACGCGCCTGCCCATGAGCACCAGCGGTGGCGGATCGCGCAGCCGCCCATGCGCCTCGAGCAGCACGTGCAGCCCCTTGTCGCGAGCGAGATCACCCACGAACAGCAGGAACGGGCCGGCCGGCAGCCGTGGGTCGCGCGGACCGGGGGGCACGGGCGCTCCAGCGGCCCGCCACAGGTGGTCGGGGATGAAGTTGGGGATGACGTGGACGGGGAGCCGCGAGCCTGCCAGGCGGTTGCCGCGGGCCACCGCCTCACTGACCGCGATCATGGCGCCGGGCGCCCGCTCCCTGCGGCCGCGCAGCAGCCACGTGCCCAGCGCGGTCACCGTCCCGGTCGCCACCCCGTGGTGGCGGCCGGCGCAGCGCAGGCAGCGGACCGGGGCCGGGCCGGCGCACGGCGCCCCGTCCCGCATCAGCCGCTTCACGGCGCAGACGTGGCTGTAGTCGTGCAGCGTGAGCACGAGCGGCCGTCCCGTCCAGAGCGCGCTGTTCACGATCCAGTTGTGAGCGTGGACCACGTCCGGTCGCTCCGCCCGCACCAGCCGGCGGATGCCGGTGGACAGCTCGGGATCGGGCAGCGGCGCCGCGTGCGGGCGGCTCGGGTCGGTGAAGACCCCCGGCAGCCGCTGGGCCGACGCGCGCAGGCGGTGGACCCTCACGCCGTCGCGGGTCTCGCCCGCCGGCGCGCCGGGCACGGCGATGGTGGCCACCGACACCCGGTGGCCGCGGAGGGCCAGCTCACCCGCCAGCGCCTCCACGTGGCGCTCCTCGCCGCCGATCACGGGGGCGTAGAACTGGCTGAGCAGCAGCACCCTCATCGCGCGTGGCCCGCCAGCACGCGACGGTAGAGCTCCACGTGGCCGCCGGCGCATGCGTCCCACGTCGGCAGCGCCGGCGGCGGATCGGGCGCCGGCCCGCGCAGCAGGTCCAGCATCGCCTCGCCCAGCTCCCGGTCCGAGCGCCGCAGGGAGACCGCCGTCGCCAGGCCGCGCCCGGCGAGCTCCCGCAGGCCGGAGTTGTCCGCCACCAGCACCCGGCGCCCGAGCCCCACGGCCTCCAGCACGGACACGGGGTGGGCCTCGTACTCGCTCAGCAGGGCCACCAGGTCGGCCGTGGCGAGGAGGTCGCGCAGCGCCGCCCGCTGCCCGGGCGCGAAGCGCTCGAAGCGCACGTGGCCGGCCACCTCGCCCCCGCTCGCCAGCCGGCGCAGGCGGTGCTCGTACGGCCCGGTCCCGACGATCCTGAGCTGCGCGCGCGGGTGCGCCCGCAGCACGGTCCTCAGCGCCCCGATCACCCGGTGATGGCCCTTGTAGCGCTCCAGCCTGCCGATGGACAGGACGAGCGGCGAGCCGTCCGGGGTCATGTGGGAGGGCCCGGCCGGCCCCGGGAGCTCGAAACCGTTGGGGATGACGGTCAGGCGTTCGCCCGGCAGGCCCAGCGCATCCGCGAACAGCGCCGCCTCGAAGTCGCTGACCGCGACCAGGGCGGAGGCGGCCGCCAGACCGGGGCGGAGCGCCCGCCACTGGAGGGGGCGGACGGCCCCGCGGAGCCGGGAGGAGTGGCCGCCGGTGTGAAACGTGACCACCACGGGGACCGGGCGACCCCGCAGCGCGGCCAGCGCCAGGGGAGCGACCATCGTGTGGACGCCCTGGACGTGGACCACGTCGAAGCGGCCGGCGGCGACGGCCCGCGAGAGGACGCGCGGCAGGGCGGGCGCCAGCGCCACGTCGCCCAGCCAGGAGCGGCAGCGGTGTACGGTCACGCCGTCGACCCGTTCGTGGCGGGGCAGCCGGCCCGTGCCGTCGGTCGTCAGCACGGACACCTCGATGCCGCACGCGCCGAGTCGCACCGCCAGCTCGTGGACGTGCGTCTCCACTCCCCCCGTGAACGGCCGGTAGCGGGGCGTGACCATGAGCACCCGGAGCGGGCCCGGTTCGCGCTCCGGGCCGGCCGCGGGACCGCGTGCCGGCCGCACCGCCCGCACGATCGGCGGCAGCACGGCGGCGGCCTCCACCGCGATCGCGATCAGCCAGCCGGTGGCGGCGCCGGCCACGCCGTCCCGCGCCGCGCCGGCAGCGACCAGCCCCAGCTCGAGCGCGCCGCCGGCCAGCAGCAGCACGATGCCCGCTCGCAGCCGGTCGTGGATCCGCGCCAGCGTCACGGCGTGCAGCTTGACCACCTGGGGGAGTCCGACCAGGCTCAGCACCACCAGCGCCGCCGTCCCGCCGGTCGCGTAGGCCCGGCCGAAGAAGCCCAGCACGGCCCCGCCGAGCAGCGCGGTCGCCCCCACCGCCATGACGGACCAGGCCAGGGACAGCAGCAGCGTCAGGCGCAGCGGCCGCGCCAGCTCGCGCCCCGGCTGCACCCCGACCGCGTAGAGCACGGTGGTCAGCGCAATCGGGCCCGCGAAGACGAGGCCGGCCACCGTCCAGGCGGTGTAGAAGTACGCGTTGGCGGCGGGCGAGAGCAGGACCGTGACCTCCAGCGGCAGGATCCAGGCGGGCGCCGACAGCGCCAGGTTGAACCCGTGGTGGAGCAGCGCCGCACCCCGGAGGCCGCGCAGCAACCGGAGCCGGGGCCGGGCCGGCGCCCGCCACCCGTTCCCCACCGCGGCCACTGCCGCGAGGGCCACCAGCGACGCGGCCTGGCCGGCCGTCCACGTGGCGTAGATCGTCCCCGCGTCGCGCCTCGCCGCCGGCGCCGCCGCGACCGCCAGGAGCGCCAGCAGCTTCACAGCGGCGAAGATCGTGTTGCGGACCAGCTGAAGCTCGCCGCGCAGCAGGCCGACGAGCGCCTGGTCGAGCACCAGCGTCACCGCGGTCAGGGCCGCCCCCGCCCCGAAGAGGAGGAGCGGGCCGGCGCCGCCGCCGGTCAGTCCCAGCTCCGGCTGCACCCGCGCCGCGATCGCCTGCCAGAGCACGCCCAGCAGCAGGCCGGCGACGGCGACGGCCGTCAGCGCGGTGGCGATGAGCGCCGCCCGCTCCGGCCGGCCCTCGGCCAGCTCCGGGACCAGCGCCGTGCTGAAGCCGATCGTGCCGGCCACGCCCAGCAGCGTCATGGCGCTGACCAGCGCGCCGGCCTGCCCCACGGCCGCCGCCGGGAACTCGTGGGCAGCGACCCACCAGTACACGGCGCCCAGTGCGGAGGTCACTCCGGTGGTGGCGATCAGCGAGCCCGAGTTGAGGGTGATCGCGGCCATCCACGACGGCGGTCGTCTCATCCGGCGCCCCCCTCCGGCGCCAGGCGCAGGCTGCGGTAGACCCGGCGCGGCTGCTCCGCGCGGTACACGGCCAGCTCGGCGCCCGCCGCCGTGCCGGCCGGCAGCGCCGCGGTGGCGAACCACCGCTGGCCGGGCTGCAGCCGCACGGCCGACCATTCGCGGACCGTCCCGCCGCCGGCGGTCAGCCGCAGCCGGTAGGTGTCCGCCCGCGGCTGGTCGTTCCGCAGGCCGAGGTCGAGCCGGCCGGCCGTCCTGGGGACCAGCCAGACCTGCGTGAAGCCGGGGCCATGGTCCTCGGCGGCGCTCCACGCGGAGAAGGCCACCGCCGCCACGAGGAGCGCGGCCGCCGCGCCGGCGAGCCTCACGTGGATCCGGTGCGGCGGCAGGCTCCGCCGCCACGCGTCCGCCGTCGCCGCCCACGAACCGCCCCGCTCGCGGCGGGCGACGACCGCGATGGCGGCGAGCGAGAACAGGCCGAGCAGGAGCGGCGGCTGGACGCCGCCCATCCCCCACGGCGTCCAGTTCAGGGCCAGCCCGCTCAGCGCCGCCAGCGACAGGCTCAGCCCGAGGTCGAGCAGCGCGCGCTCGGCCAGGCCCAGCGGGTCGCCGCGCCAGGCGAGCGCGACCAGCGCGTGGCCGGGGACGACCAGGACCAGCGGCACGCCGGCCAGCAGCCGGGGCAGCGGGCCGCCGATGCCCGTCACCGACACGATGACCGCGAGCAGGACCAGCG
>DASYBH010000097.1:0-6144 GCA_036500885.1 Candidatus Dormiibacterota bacterium | reverse complement strand
CGCGTTCCCAATCGGGTGTACCACGTCAAGGGCAGCGGCGCCTTCGGCTACTTCGAAGTGACCAACGACGCCACCCAGTGGACCAGAGCCGCCTTCCTCGACAAGGTCGGCAAGCGCACGCCGATATTCGCGCGTTTCTCGCAGGTGGCCGCCGAGGAGGGCTATCCAGATACGGACCGCGACGTGCGCGGTTTCGCCGTCAAGTTCTACACCGAGGAAGGCAACTACGACCTCGTCGGCAACAACACCCCGGTCTTCTTCGTGCGCGACCCCATGAAGTTCCCCGACTTCATCCACTCGCAGGAGCGCATGCCCGACACGGGCATGCGCAGCAACAACGCGCAGTGGGACTTCTGGACGCTCTCGCCCGAGTCGGCCCACCAGGTCACGATCCTGATGAGCGACCGGGGCACGCCACGCACCTACCGCCACATGCACGGCTACAGCAGCGACACCTACATGTGGGAGAACGCCGCCGGCAGGAAGTTCTGGGTCAAGTACCACTTCATGACCGAGCAGGGCATCCAGAACTTCACCGACGCCGAGTCGAGGGCCATACGCGTCGAGGAGCTCGACTACCATCGGCGTGACCTGTGGGACGCGATCGCCCGCAGGGACCACCCGTCCTGGCGCCTCGAGATGCAGATCATGCCGTACGAGGACGCGGCCAACTACCGGTTCAATCCCTTCGACGTGACCAAGGTCTGGCCGCACGGGGATTACCCGACGATCCCGATCGGTCGGATGGTGCTCGACCGCAACCCCGACAACTTCTTCGCCCAGGTCGAGCAGGTCGGGTTCGATGTGGCCAACTTCGTCCCGGGCATCGGGCCCAGCCCGGACCGGATGGTGCTGGGGCGGATGTTCGCCTACGCCGACTCGAACCGCTATCGCACCGGCCCGAACTATGCGCAGCTGCCGGTCAACCGCCCGGTCGCCGAGGTGCACAACTACAACAAGGACGGACCGATGCTGTACCGCCACAATGGAAACCAGCCGGTCTACGCACCGAACAGCTACGGCGGACCCAGGGCCGATCCACAGCGCTACAGCGATCCGAGCTGGTTCGTGGAGGCCGCCGAGATCATGCGCACGGCGTACGTGGCGCACAGGGACGACAACGACTTCATCCAGCCCGGCACGCTCTATCGCCAGGTGCTGACGCCCACCGATCGGGACCACCTGGTCGACAACATCGTCTGGCATCTGAGCCAGAGGGTGGAGCGATTCATCCAGGAGCGCGCGGTCAACGACTACTTGAAGAACGTGGATCCCGACCTCGGCGCGCGCGTCGCCCGGGGCCTGGGCCTGCCGGCTGCGGCGGTCCCCAGCAGGTAGAACCACACAGCGCCCATCCCGGGCGCGAGCTGGGCGGCTGAGCCAGCGGTCTCCTCCCCACCTGGAGGCAGGTGGGGAGGAGCCAGCCGGGCCCTCACGCCGCGTCGTCCTCCTCGTACGCGACCGCGACGGCTTCCTCGTCCGCGCCCTCGACGCCGCGCAGCACCAGGCTCGCGAGCGCGATGGCCGCGACCAGCAGTCCCGCGCCGATCCCGAACACGAGACGGTAGCCGCCGGTCAGCGCAGCCGCGGTGGCCTCTCCGCTGGCCAGCAGCGCCTCCGTGTGGGCCGCGGACACCGTGGCCAGCACCGCCAGGCCGAGTGCGCCACCCACCTGGGCGGTCGTGCTGATGAGCCCTGAGGCGAGCCCGGAGTCGCGCGACGCCACGCCGGACATCCCCAGCGTCATCAGCGCCGGGAACGACAGGCCGGCGCCGACTCCGATCAGGAGCATGCTGGGCAGGAGGTCCACCGCGTAGGTGCCGCGGACCGGCGCGCGGGCGACGAGCGCGAGCGCGGCGGCCATGAGCGTGAGACCCACCAGCAGCATGGAGCGGCCGCCGAAGCGCGTGGTCAGGCGGGGTGAGAGCTCGAACGAGAGCACCCCGATGGCCACCGCGACCGGCAGGAACGCGAATCCGATCGCCAGCGGTCCGAGGCCCAGCACCAGCCGCAGGTACAGGGTGCTGAGGAAGAAGAACCCGAAGAGCCCGGCCACCATGAGCACCTGGATGACGTTGACCCCCCACACGTTGCGCGGCCGGAGGATGCGCAGCGGAAGGAGCGGGTTGCCGGCGGTGGCCTGGCGCACGACGAACCCGACGAGCAGCAGGATCGCAAGTCCGCCGAGGCCGAGCGTCTGCGCCGAGGTCCACCCGTACCGGGTTGTCTCCACGATCGTGTAGACGCCGAGCATGAGGGCCGACGTGACGAGGAGGGCGCCCACGACGTCGGCCCCCCCGGCGAGCCCGGTCCCGGTGTCGGGCTCGATGAGTCGGCTGGCCACCACCAGCGCGGCAATCCCGATGGGCACGTTCACGAAGAAGATCCAGTGCCAGCTGACGGTCTGTGTGAGGATGCCCCCGGTCAGGAGCCCGATCGACGCGCCGGCGGCCGCGACGAAGCTGAACACGCCGATCGCCCGCGCCTGATCGGGCTGCTTCGGGAACATGGTCACGATCATGCCCAGGATCACGGCAGAGCTCAGGGCGCCGCCGACCCCCTGCGTGAACCGCGCCACCACCAGCATCTGCGGGCTCGCCGAGACGCCGCACAGCAGCGACGCCGCGGTGAACACGGCCAGGCCGGCCATGAAGACGCGTTTGCGGCCGACCAGGTCACCCAGCCGGCCGGCGAGCAGGAGCAGTCCGCCGAAGGCGATCAGGTAGGCGTTGATGACCCAGGCGAGGCTGGACGGCGAGAATCCGAGATCGGACTGGATCGACGGCAGCGCCACGTTCACGATCGTCTGGTCGAGGACGATCATCAGCATCCCGGTGCAGAGCACGACCAGCGCCTGCCAGCGGCGGTCTCTGATGGGCGCGACGGATTGCGAGCTTGATGGCGTCATCGGCGTGCAGCTCCCCTGGTGCTGGAAACGGTGCGACCGGGCCGTGCCACGGCACGTCGCCGGCCCCCTCAGTCCACGGAAACCGGCCGCGCGGCCGCCCTGTTTCATCGGTCGCACGGCCGAACGCGGCGCCGCGTCACGCTGCGCCGAGATCCACCGCGTACGCGCCCCCTAGGACCTCGCTGCGCTGCGTCGGTGGATCCCGGCGAGCCGGTAGAGCTTCTCCCCCGCGTGCGGGACCACGAGGATCCCCTCGTCCTCGCGACCGTGCCACTCGGCGGGGACGATACCGGCCGGGTCCGCGTAGCCCAGGTTGATCCGGCGGCACCGCTCCTCGGGGATCGCGGTCGCCAGCGTCACGCGGATGCGCGGCCGCTCGACGCCCGTCGCGGCGTCGTACGTGCCCGAGCCTCTGACGTGGGTGCTGTGGGCCAGGATCGCGCCGGGCACGTCGCGGAACCGGTCCCACCGGCCCAGGAAGTAGTCGCGCACGTGGTAGCCGACCTCGTCGATCAGCCTCCCGTGCGTGAACGAGACCTCGCCCAGATGCGGGGCGTAGATCACCACCTCGCCGCCGTCGGCGACCACCGGCTCCGTCTTGTACATGGCCTTCGCCGCGGTCCAGAGGTCGTCGTAGCGCTCGGCCGGCATCGACAGCACCCGCTGGAACGGACGCGGCACCCGGATCACGTTCAGCCGCTCCGACAGGCCGGCCGCCGCCTCGAACGCGTCCACGTGCGAACCGACCCAGAGCCCGTGCAGCCGGTCCTCGTCGAGGGCCATGGCGACGCACACCAGCTCCGGCCGCACCAGCTCGGCGGCGCGGTGGATGACGCGCCGAACCGGGGTGTCGCGCACGCCGATGGTCGCCATCGACGTGCACAGCGCTCCCAGCCAGTGCGTGAAGTCGATGATCTCCGCACCCGCGATGCCCGGGAACAGGTACTTCGCGCCGCCCGAGTAGCCGGCCACCTCGTGGGGAAAGACCGGGCCGCAGAGCAGCAGCGCGTCGTACTCGTCGACCAGCCGGTTGAGGCGGACCGGCACCTCCCGCTCCAGCCGGCCATCGGTGAGCGCCGCGGCCTCGGAGGCCGAGATGGCGCCGATCGTGCGCAGCGCGTCCGGCCGGTCCCAGCGGTGGTTGAACACCCGCATCCGCGGATGGCGTCGCGCCCGCTCACCGGCCGGCATGCCCAGCAGGCGGTCGATGGCCGGCTCCGACATGGGTGGGTGGGTGCCGAGCGCCACCAGGTAGTCGAGCGCCGCCGCCCGTGGCGCCAGGTGCTCGCTCAGCAGGCGCGAGAGGAGCGGGATCGGGGCGGTGCGGGTGCCGTCCGGCACGATCGCCAGCACCCGCCGGCCGGCCAGCCCGGCGCGGTCCAGCGCCCCGACCAGCACCTCCTCGACCGAGGCGTCGTCGAGCACCTCGGCGGCCGAGCCGCGTCCCGCCAGGATGCCGGGGTGAACCGCCACGGCTCTATCGTGGCACCCGTGAGTTCCGACGAGTACCTGGGATCCATCTTCCGGCTGGACGGCAGGGTCGCCGTCGTCACCGGCGCGACCGGTGTGCTGGGCGGGGCCATCGCACGCGGCCTGGCCGCCGCCGGCGCCCGCGTGGCGGTGCTCGGCCGGCGTGCCGAGCGTGCCGAGGAGGTCGCCGAGCACATCCGCGCCGCGGGCGGCGAGGCGGTGGCCACACCGGCCGACGTCCTCGACGCGGGGACGCTGGAACGCGTGCGCGAGGACCTGCTGGCGCAGTTCGGCAGGATCGACGCGCTGGTCAACGCGGCCGGCGGCAACCTGCCGGCGGCCGTCGTGCCGGATGGCGGGACGTTCTTCGAGGTGCCCCCGCAGGCGCTGCGCGATGTCGTCGAGCTGAACCTGATGGGGACGCTGCTGCCGTGCCAGGTGTTCGGCGCCGCCCTGGCCGGGCAGGGGGCTGGCGCGATCGTGAACATCTCCTCGGCCGCCGCCGGCCGCCCGCTGACGCGCGTGGCGGCCTACAGCGCCGCCAAGGCCGCCGTCGACAACCTGACGAGGTGGCTGGCGGTCGAGCTGGCCCGGAAGCACGGCCCCGGACTGCGCGTGAACGCGATCGCGCCCGGGTTCTTCCTCGGTGAGCAGAACCGGGCCCTGCTGGTCGGGGCTGACGGGTCCCCCACCGCCCGTGGCGAGTCGATCCTGGCCCACACCCCGGCCGGCCGGTTCGGCGAGCCCGAGGAGCTGGCCGCCGCCGCGATCTGGCTCTGCGGCCCGGGCGCGGCGTTCGTCAACGGGTCGGTCGTGTCCATCGACGGTGGATTCTCCGCGTATGCCGGTGTCTGATTCAGCGGCACAGACGCACGCGCGAGTCACCGTTCGACCCAGTACGATGGAGTATCCCAGGGCGGCCTCCAAGCAGGCGCCGGCAGCGTCTACCCCCCGTCTCGCTGGCGTACTCCTAGGAGCGCCGTCCCGGGATCTGAGCAGCCTAGTCCTATTGATGGGCGGATGTCCACCCCCATCCGGGACAAGCGCCCAGGAGCGAGAGGTCAGCGCTCGGACGCGCCGTAGAGGTCGAGCTCGGGCGGCCGGACCAGGTCAGCCGCGCGGCCGTCGCCAGGCCTGGCCAGGCCCCGCAGCACGACCACCGGCAGGCGCTCGACCGTCTCCCCGGCGATCAGCCCGGCGGCGGCCGCCACCATGTCGGCCAGCGGCACCTCCGTGACCTTGAGCACGTGGCCGAACAGGTCGACGTCCCCCCGCAGGTCGAGGAGGGCGGGCAGGCCGGCCACGCCGATCGCCACGCCGATGTTGCCGAGCCGGAACGGCCGTCCGTGCGTGTCGGTGAGCACGACGCCCAGGCGGCGGCCGCTGGCGCGCTCCAGGCCCTCGTGCAGCCGCGCCGCTGACGCGTCCGGGTCGACGGGCAGCAGCAGGACCATGTCATCGCCGGCGGCGACGTTCGAGTGGTCGATGCCGGCGGCGCTCGAGGTGAAGCCGAGCCGGTGACGCACGATGAGAACGCCCGGCCGCGCGCGGGAGACGGCCGTGCTCTCCTGGAGGATCAGCTCGACCAGCCGCGGGTCCTTGTCCGTCGCGGTCCCGAGAGTGCGGGCCCTGGACGACGGGGTCACCGTGCCCAGGTCCACCATCCGCCCCTCGGACTTGGACACGATCTTGCTGGTGATCACGACGACGTCGTCGTCCGCCAGGCTCGTCCCCTGGGCGGCCAGCGCGTCGATGATCAGCGCGAC
>DASYBH010000096.1:0-10025 GCA_036500885.1 Candidatus Dormiibacterota bacterium | reverse complement strand
CCAGGTCGAAGCCTGCGCGGAGGAGCGGGTTCCCATCGTGTCCTTCCACTGGGGAAACCCTCCCGGGGACACGATCGATCGGCTGCACTCGGCAGGCTGCCGCGTCTGGGAGCAGGTGGGCTCATTGGAGGCCGCCCGCCGGGCGGTCGAGAGCGGCGTGGACCTGGTGGTCGCCCAGGGCAGCGAGGCGGGAGGCCACAACTTCGGCACACTGCCCACCCTCGCCCTGGTCCCCGCCGTGGTGGACGCCGTCGCGCCCGCGCCGGTGCTCGCCGCGGGCGGCATCGCCGACGGCCGGGGACTGGCGGCCGCGCTCGTGCTGGGAGCCGAGGGCGCGTGGGTTGGCACACGCTTCGTCGCCACGCGCGAGGCCAACGCGCACGAGGAGTACAAGTCGCGACTGGTCCAGGCGATCGGGGCAGACACCGTCCGCAGTTCGGTCCTTGGCCCCGACATGCCCGGTTTCAACCCCTATCGGGTGCTGCGGAACCCGCTGATCACTGAGTACGAAGGGCGCGAGGCGGAGCTGCCGTCGGACCTCTCGGGCGAGCCTCGCATCGGGAGCACGCTCATCGGCCCGCAGCGGGTGCCGATTCACCGGTTCAGCAACCTCATTCCCACTCCCGACACGGAGGGGGACCTCTCGCTGATGGCCATGCCCGCCGGCGAGGGGGTGGGCCTGGTGCATGCGGTGGTGGGGGCGGCCGAGGTGGTCGAGGACATGGTTCGCCAGGCCGCCGGCATACTCAGCCGCGTCGCGCCGGCGTCGACCGTGCCTTGAGCTGAGGAGCCGTGCATGGCTCCCTCAGCAGCTCATGCCGCGCGACCGGCGAAGCGATTAGAACGCTTCGACGACGCAGGGCAGATTCGGTGCCTGCGCCAGCCGTCGATCGGCCGTCATGAGCGGCAGCTCGAGCCGTGCCGCCAGCGCCACGTAGGCGGCGTCGTAGCCGGTCACGTTGTGGCGCAGACGCCACATATCGGGGAGGAGAGGCAAGACGGAATGGCGGCGGATGTCCACAGCAGCCATGAGGGCGAGCAGCTCTGCGACGCCCTCCTCAGCCGTGATGCTGCCCGCCGCGCAGAGCCGCCTGAGGACGTTCAGCACCTCGATGTCGAAGCCATCCGGCACGTGGACGACATCCATGCCCGCCAGCCGCTCGCGCAGCGGATCCTCCGACGTTCGCAGGAGAGATTCGCAATAGGCGGACGAGTCGAGAACGATCACTCGCGGCCCGCTTCGAGGCGGGCCTCGTGGAGCAGCTCCACGGCCGTACCGGGGGGAATCCTCCCACCACCCAGCGGCGGTCGGGCCATGAGCTTCCCCATGGTCATTCCCTCGGATCTGGCGACCCAGTCGTTGATGGCCAGGCGGGCTGCCTGCTGCATGCTCATCCCGGCCCTGGCAGCCGCTTGCTTCAGGTTGGCCGCTTCGTTGTCGTCGAGCCGCAGGTTCATCGCCATGGTTGGATGGTACCGCAACGGTACCGCTTGTCGCCGCCGCAGCCCACCGCCGAGCCGGCGACCACCAGGCCGAAAGCACCGGCCAGGCACATGCTGGCGCGTTCAGGGCCCCGTAACGCGTGCTGCTGGCAATGATCGTCTGGTTGCATCTGCCTGGGCTCACGTCGAACGGTGCCGGCAGGCCGGCGTGTGGCGGACCGCCGAGACCAGGCGGTCGCGCTCCCAGCGTGCCGCGCCCGAACCCGCGAGGTCCGAGACCATCCTCTCCGCGAACTCCTCCGGTGACAGGCCCGCCAGCGGGGCGAAGTCGTGGACCCACCGCCGGGCCAGCAGGTAGGGACGCAGCTCGGAGCGGACGAACCCACCGTGGATCATGAGGGCGAAGCCGAAGACGCGCCGGCAGCTGTGGAAGGTCATCCGGGCAGGGTCGTGGCGCCAGAGCCGCAGTCGCTCCAGCGATCGCTTCACGCATCCGCCCACGTCCTCGATCACCTCGCCGTGGCCCGCCACAGCGAGCCGCGCGTCGAGGCGGCCGATCCGCTCCACGCTCGAGATCGCCGTCTCCAGTGCCTCGGCGCCGTCCAGGAAGGGGTTGATGAACGCGACGTCGTTGGCCAGGATGGCGTCGCCGGCGACCAGCACGCGGGAGCGCTCCTCGAAGAGGGCGATCTGCCCCGGCGAGTGCCCGGCCACCGGAACGACCCGGAGGCCGACCGCTCCCGTCTCGACCAGCTCGCCGGGCTCGAGCAGCCGGTCCACCGAGTAGGGGTCGACCGGCTGATCGAACCAGTCCGAGCCGAACGCCTCCGGATCCCCGGCATTGACGCGCGACCCCTCCGCGGCCGAGGCGGCGATCGTCATCCCGAAGCGCTCCGCCAGCCCCGCGTTGCCGCCCACGTGGTCCGAGTGCCAGTGGGTGTTGAGGACCAGCGCCGGCTCGCCGGGCAGCAGGCCGAGGGTCGCGTTCAGGTCGGCGCCGAAGCCGCTGTCGACCAGGACCGGCCGGGGACCCCGCAGCCAGGCGAAGTTGCAGCTGGGGAAGAGGCGGGGCCGGAAGTCCAGCCAGTCGGGCAGGACTACGCCGGCCATGCCTGCTCCCTCTCCCGGCCGAGGCGGTCGCGGGGTGGCGGTCTCAGCGAAGCACCGCGAGCGCGGTCGCGCCCACCAGCGCCACGGCAAGCGCGGCGTTGACGACGCGGGCTCGACGTGGGTCGCGGAGCAGCGGCGCGATCGATGCGCCGGCCACGAGCCACGTCGTGCAGATCACGATGATCATCGCGGTCAGCACCGCGACCTTCGCGGCCGCATCCGCGGTCGCGGCGCCGGCGAGGTGGGCGCTGGCGAAGACGGCGGCGATCGCGACCCAGGCCTTCGGGTTGGCGACGCCGAGGACCGCTCCGCCGGCGGGCGAGAAGGCGTCCGGTGCGGCGGCCGGCTCACCGAGCGGTCGCGCGGTCGCGATGCGAAAGGCGAGCCAGAGGATGTATGCCGCCGAGGTCCAGATCAGGACGGGGCCGAGCGCGGGGATCGCCAGGAGCGTGGCCGTGATCCCGGTCGCGACGGCGACGAGGACGAGCATCGTGCCGGCCATGATCCCGACCAGGTACGGGAGCGAACGGCGCACGCCGCAGGCCGAGCCCGCGGCGACCAGGCTGATCGTCGCGGGGCCGGGGCTGCCCATGATCGCCAGCGAGATGAGCACGAGCGGCCCGACCGACGCCCAGCGAATCGCCGCGACGAGGAGCACCTCAGGCATCGCCGCGGCTATACGTTTGACCCATGCCCGAGACGCTAGGTGGCATCGATGCCGGCCGTCTTGAACGATCCTGCGGGCGAGGATCGGACTGGATCAGGTTCGGACCGAGCGCCCACGGCGTCGAACGGGCGGAGGTGTACCTCTCCACGTGCGCGTTCGAGCCGCACCGGCACGACACGTATGCCATCGGCCTCACGACGGCAGGTGTGCAGACCTTTCGCTACCGTGGCTCACGCCGCGTCTGTCTGCCCGGTCAGCTGGCCGTCCTGCACCCCGACGAGAGACACGACGGCGCGGCGGGAACCGACGACGGGTTCGGCTACCGGATCCTCTACATCGCGCCCGAGCTCGTCCGTGACGCCCTCGCCGGTCGGGCGCTGCCGTTCGTCGCCGATCCCGTCCAGGAGCTGACTCCGACGGCTCGAGCCATCGCCTCCCTGCTCGCCGACGTCGACGAGCCGATCAGCGAGCTCAGCAGCGCCGAGATCGCCGCCGCCGTCGCCGACGGCCTCATGTCGCTCAGCGGCCGCCCCGATCGCCGCCGGACCGCGGTCGACACCAGGGCGGTCGAGATCGTCCGCGACTACCTCGCGGCCCACGCACGCCAACAGACGCCGGCCTCGGTGCTCGAGGAGATCGCGGCGACCGACCGCTTCACGATCGCCCGCCACTTCCGATGGGCCTTCGGGACGAGCCCCGACCGGTACCGGACGCAGCGCCGGCTGGCGCTGGCGCGGGCCGCGATCGAGAGCGGTCAGTCACTGGCGCGAGCCGCCACCGAGGCCGGCTTCGCCGACCAGAGCCACATGACGCGACAGTTCAAGAGGACCTACGGCCTGACGCCGACCCGCTGGACGGCCCTAACGGCCGCCTCCTCGCCGAAGGCGTCCTGACTCAGGGCCTTCCCGAAACTCAGAAAAGACACCAGGGTGGCCGGAAGCAAGGGCTTTGCCCGAGTGTTCGAGGGCGTCTTCCCAAGATCACCCAGCCCCGACTACAGACGCGAAGCGCTGGGCCGGAGGCCCCCCAAACGTCCCGGATAAGAGGGGGGGTTCCGGAAGGGGGGGCCTGCCCCCCCTTGCTTCACGTTCGGGGTGACAGGATCACCGTCAGGGTGCTGACGCCCTGGGCGGGGTGCACGGTCCTGCCGCCTATGTCCGCTGATCCGGACGGCCCCGACAGCAGCACGGCGTACGCGGCCTCCTGGAAGCTGGGGTGGCCGTAGGCGTCGTGGATGTTCTCGACCAGGTCGGCGGGGTCGAGCAGCACGACCAGGTGCTGCGGCAGCACGGCGATGGTGTTGACGTCCAGCTCCTTCTCGGTGACCAGGATCGATCCCGTCTCGGCCACGCCCAGCGGCGTCCGGACGACCGTGACGTCCAGGTCGGCCGGTGCGGCCCAGTCGGTGAACTCGCCAGTGGTGACGGTTCCCCTGACCTCGGGAACCGTGGAGCAGATGCGCGTGGCGTCAGGGAAGCTCTCGGTCAGCCACTGCTGCAGGTCCGCCGGGGGCTGGCTCACGCTCTTGCCGTCGAGCAGCGCCAGTGCGGCGCTGAACCGGTGGACGAGGTCGTCGCCTGCCCGGTGGAAGTCGGGAACCTGCGGCAGCTCCCGCGACGCCGGCTGGCGCTCGCGGACCGCCGCCAGGATGTCGTCACGCGCGGTCTTGCTCACCGGGCGCCCATCCGGTTGCGTGCGTACCACTGGTGAAAGGTCTCCGCCGCCGGGCGCGGTACGTCCCTGTGGCGTCCCCATGCGTTGAGCCGGTTGTAGATCGCGAAGTGGGGCAGGACCTTCAACGCCGCCTCACCGACCTCGGTGGCCACCCGGTAGGTCCTGGGATGGCTCAGCACCTCGTCGGCGACCTTCATCGCCACCTTCTTGGTCTCGGACATCTCGCCCCTGGCGGCCATCACCTCGCGCCACTGGTAGATCTGCTCGTGGATGTTGATCTGGACGGGGCACACGTTCGAGCAGCTGCCATTGATCGTCGAGGAGAAGGGCAGCTCGCCATAGCGGCGGATGTCGAACGTCGGCATCATGATGATGCCGATCGGGCCCATGTAGGTGGAGCCGTAGCTCAGGCCGCCGCTGCGCCGGTAGACCGGGCACGTGTTTATGCATGCCCCGCAGCGGATGCACTTCAGCGAATACCAGAAGCGTTCGTCGCCGAGGCGCTGCGAGCGGCCGTTGTCGACGAGCACGATGTGCATCTCGCCCCTGACGCGGGGCGCCGCGAAGTGCGAGGTGTACTGCGTGATGCGCTCTCCCGTGGCGCTGCGGGTGAGCAGCCGGATGAACACGGCGAGATGCTCGACGCCGGGAACCATCTTCTCGATTCCCACCGAGCAGATGCGCAACCTCGGCACGTTGCCGCTGAGGTCCGCATTGCCCTCGTTGGTCACCGTGACGACCGCCCCTGTCTGCGCGACCGCGAAGTTGGCGCCGGTCATCCCGGCCGCGGCTTCGAGGATCAGCGGGCGGGTGTGCTCGCGCATGACGTGGGCGAGATACACCGGGTCGGCCCTGTCCCTGTCGGAGCCGTATACACGATGGAACAGGTCGGCCACGTCCTGGGGTGTCTTCTGGGCGGCCGGCATGACGATGTGGCTCGGCGGTTGGTCGTCGAGCTGCTGGATGCGTTCGCCGAGATCCGTCTCGATGACCTGGATCCCGCGACGCTCCAGGAACGGGCGCGTATCGCACTCCTCGGTCAGCATCGACTTCGACTTCACGAGCTGTGCGACCCCGTGCTCGGTGAGGATGTCGTGCACGATCTGGTTGTGCTCAGGCGCGTCGCGCGCCCAGTGCACATGCACACCGTTGCGCCTGGCGCGCGCCTCGAAGAGCTCGAGGTAGTGCGCGAGGTTCGACAGCGTGTGCTCCTTGATCCGCGACGCCAGGTCGCGCAGCTCCTCCCACTCCGGCACCTCGCGGGCCGCCGCGTCGCGCCGCTCCCGAAGTCCCCAGATCAGCCTGTCGAAGGCGTGCTCGTGGGGCCTGTCCTCGAGGAAGGCGAGGGCGTTCCGCGCCTGGTCGATCGGTTTCACGCTCACGCGGCGCCTCCGTTCAGGACCTGGGCCAGGTGCAGGAAGTGGAGGTCCTCGCGGTTGCGGTGCGCGCATCCCTGCAGGTGCATCAGGCAGGACATGTCGGGCGAGACGATGTAACGGGCGCCGGTGGCGCCGATGCGTTCGAGCTTGTCGTTGCCGATCGCGGCGGAGACGGCCTCCTCGGTGACCGCGAAGGTCCCGCCGAACCCGCAGCACTCATCGTGCCGGTCGTAGTCGACGATGCTGACGCCCCTGACCTTCTCGAGCAGGCTCCTCGGCTTGGAGAACCACGGGTCGTTGGGGCGCTCGCTCATCGACTGCTCGTAGAGGCCGCGGATGGCCGAGCAGCTCACGTGCAGGGCCACGGCGTTGGCGAACTCGGCCCACGGGAACTCCCGCACCTTCAGCACATCGCAGAGGAACTCGGGCAGGTCCCACACGTGCGACGAGACGTGCCGGCGCTCGGGCGTGTCCTCGGCCGCCGTGAACTTGTTGCGAATGTGATGCACGCAGCTGCCCGATGGGGCGACGATGTGCTCGTAGCCAGCGAAGTTGCGCACGAACAGCTCCTCGGTCGCCTTCGCCTGCTTGAACGCACCGCTGTTGGCCATCGGCTGGCCGCAGCACGTCTGATCGAAGGGATAGTCCACCTCCACCCCCAGCTTCTCCAGCAGCTCGAGGGTGGCCACGCCGACCTGCGGGTAGAACATGTCGATGTAGCAAGGGACCATCAGGCCTACTCGCATACGGGAAACGTAGCACTCGAAGCGGGCACGTGTGCTGTGGTGGGTGAGAGGGTCGTTTGACAAATCCCTGTACGAACGGCTCTGAGAGTCCACAGGATTTTACGCAGCCAGCATGGTTGGCTTTACTGATTGTTCAGGCCACTCCTTGCGCCACGGCGTGGCGGCCGGTCGAGGTCCCGCAGCCGGAGCTGGCCCTGACCACGCGACGCTCCCAGATCGGCGTTTCCCAGATCACTGACAGTGCGTGTAGCTTTTTCGTGGTGGACTCTGCCGGTGCGATCCGCGAGGAAGGGCGCCGAGCGGGGCCTTCCAGAGGAGAGTCGAATGGCCAGAACCGTCGCGGATCAAATCGTCACCGCCCTGGTGCGCGCGGGAGTCGAGCGGCTCTACGGCATCGTGGGCGACAGCATGAATCCCGTCACCGACGCCGTCCGTCGTGAAGGAAGCATTCGCTGGATCCACGTCCGACATGAGGAGGTGGCGGCCTTCGCCGCCGGTGCCGAGGCCGAGCTGAGCGGCCAGCTGGCCGTCTGCGTGGGGAGCAGCGGCCCCGGCCATCTTCACCTGATCAACGGGCTGTACGAGTGCCACCGGAGCAACGTCCCGGTGCTGGCCATCGCCGCCCACATCCCGAGCAAGGAGGTCGGCTCCGGGTACTTCCAGGAGACGCACCCGACCAGGGTCTTCGGGGAGTGCAGCTGCTACTGCGAGCTGGTCATGTCCCCGGAGCAGATGCCACGCGTGCTCCAGTCCGCCATTCAGAGCGCCATCAGCTTGCGTGGGGTCGCCGTGGTCGCCATGCCCGGCGATGTGGCCGGTCTGGGAGCACAGAACGAGGCGCTCGAACACGCTCCCGCAATGGGCCAGCCGCGAGTGCTGCCTGCCGAGGACGATCTGAAGCGGCTTGCCGACCGGCTGAGCTCAGCCCGCTCGGTGACCCTCTACTGCGGCGCCGGCTGCGCCGGCGCCCACGACGAGGTCGTGGCCCTGGCCGACAGATTGAAAGCGCCGGTCGGCTTCGCGCTCCGCGGCAAGCAGTTCATCGAGTACGACAACCCGTACGAGGTCGGCATGACAGGCCTGCTCGGCTACGGCGGCGCCTATGGGGCCATGCACGACTGTGACGTCCTCCTGCTGCTCGGGACCGACTTCCCTTACGAACAGTTCATGCCCAGGGACGTCACGATCGCCCAGGTGGACATTCGCGGCGAGCGCCTCGGACGGCGATCGCGGCTGGACCTCGGCCTCTGTGGCGACGTCAAGGAGACGATCAGGGCGCTGCTCCCGAACCTCACGCCGAAGGACGACACGCACCATCTGGAGGCGGCCCGCAGCACGCACGCACACGTGATGGAGCGCCTGCGCGCCTACGTCGAGCACCCGGGAAAGAAGGGAGCCATACGCCCGGAGTATCTCGCCTCCATGCTGAACGAGCTGGCAGGCCCGGACGCCATCTTCACCATGGACACCGGCACGCCGACCATCTGGGCGGCGCGCTACCTGCGGGCCGCGGCCAATCGGCGCCTCATCGGTTCCTTCATGCACGGGTCGATGGCAAACGCGATGCCACAGGCCATCGGCGCCCAGTTCCTCCGCCCCGATCGCCAGGTCATCGCGCTGTCGGGTGACGGCGGCTTCACGATGCTGCTCGGCGACCTGCTCACGATCATGCAGTACAACCTGCCGGTCAAGGTCGTCATCTTCGACAACGGCGAGCTGGATTTCGTCAAGATCGAGATGCTGGAGGCGGGGTTCCCCGACTGGCAGACCGACCTCTGGAATCCGAACTTCGCCCGCATGGCGGAGGCCATCGGAGCGCTGGGCGTCCGCATCGAAGACCCGTCGGAGGTGCGTCCGGGGCTGGAACGGGCCTTGAGCCACGACGGGCCGGCGATCATCGACGTCCTGGTGGAGCCCAACGCGCTCGCACTGCCGCCCCACGTCACGTTCGGCCAGGTCGAGGGCTTCGCCCTGGCGATGGCCAAGGAGGCGCTCTCACATCGAATGGGTGAGGTGATCGACACCGCGGTCGGGAACGTTCGTCTGGTCCATCCCTAATGCAGTGCCCTGGCGAAGGCGGTGCCCGTTCGAGCGGCCGATTGTCTGAATGAGTTGCAGCACGGAGCCACGAAGGACACGAAGACGCACGAAGGAATAAGGGGTCTGGGGGATCGGCTGGAGCGCTGAGGCTGACCTCGGAGCCCTCCGTGCGTCTCCGTGCGCTCCGTGGCTCCGTGCTTCAGACCAATTCAAAATCAGTCGTCTACGTCCTGGCCTCGTGGTCCGCGAAACGGAAGCGGAACGGGCCGGTGCCGGGGAGAAACGCCTGCATCAGCGCCTCCTCCGCCTGGACGGTGTGCTGGAGATCGTGCGCGGCCCACGAGTTCAGCACGACGTGCAGCGCGATCATGCCGTACTCGGGATGCCGGCCGCTGCGCTCCAGGTCGGCCGGCGTCAGGCCGCTCAGCACGGACAGGTTCTCACCGCGCTCGGCCGCCAGCGCCGTCGCGGCCTCTCGCAGCGTGCGCTCGGGCTCGGGATCGCGCGGCGCGCTCGGGTCGAAGGTGACGAGGTCGCGCCCTTCGAGGACGGCGCGCAGCCGGCTGCCCCAGATGACCCGCTCCGCCAGCAGCAGGTGGTTCAGGCAGTCCGCAGCCGACCACTCGCCGGGGGCGGGTGGGCGCCGAAACAGTTCCTCGGGCGCTGTCTCGACCAGGCTCTGCCAGCGCGCCGCGGTGGTCGAGAGGATGCGCCTCGTCGAATCGAGGACGTCGGTCATCAGCAGATGATGGCAGAGCGCGCGCCGGCTGGCGAGCTCGACAGCGGCGCCGGATCGCGGGCGCAGCCGCAGCTCTCGCGGAGGACGAGGTGGACGGGGAGCACGACCTCGGGCTCGCCGCCGCCGGCGCTGATCCGGGAGTGGAGGACGTCGAAGGCGGTGGCGCCGAGCTCCTGGATCGGCTGGCGGACCGTGGTCAGCGGCGGATGCAGATGCCGCGCCACGGG
>DASYBH010000095.1:0-11927 GCA_036500885.1 Candidatus Dormiibacterota bacterium | reverse complement strand
GAGGCGTCCCCGACCTGCGTCTCGACGCCGATCGTGATCGTGATCGCGCTGACCAGCGGTCCCAGGGCGGCCACGATCGCCAGCCCGGTCCCGATCAGCAGGCCGATCAGCGTCGCCCTGCCTGCCCGAGTCGAGCCCGTGCCTGTCCCACTGGATGGGACATGCCAGTCGGTCTGATCGGACTGGTGTGGCTCGACGGCTTCGAGCGTGCTCATCGTCCGTCTCCCTCGGACCCCAGCACGAGCAGGTCGCGCCACTCCTTCAGCGGCCCCAAGTCGCGCTGCATGCTCAGCTCGACGTACCGCTGGAGCACCGTGTAGTCCGAATGGCCCATGGCGACGCGCAGCCGCTCCAGGTTCCAACCACTCTGGGTCGCGACCGTCGCGAACGTGTGCCGAAAAGCGTGCGCGTGGACACGGAAGCCGAGGCGCGCCTTGAACCTGTCCATCATCGAGTCGATGCCGCCCTTCACGAACGGTCGGCCTCGGCGGCTGAGCAGCAGCGTCGGCAGCTCCGACTCCGGCCGGTGCTGCGACGCGTACCGCTTGATCGTCGCCGCCAGCTTCGACGTGATGGGCACCCGCTTCGTCTTGGCACCCTTCGCCCCGCCGTCCGAGCGCACCCGCAGCTCCGCCCGGCCCCGGTCCAGCGAGTCCAGCATGAGGTCCGGCAGTCCGTCCGGCCCCTTGAGGGCCAGCCCGCACAGCTCCGACATGCGGACGCCGGAACCGACCATGATCTTCACGGCCAGCTCCTCGGACGGGCTCTCCCAACAGCTCAGGATCTGCCGCACCTGGGCGACGTGGTAGACGGTCGCCTCCTTGCGCTCCCGGTGCGGCGGCCGCAGCCGGAGCAGCCCCTCGTCCACCGGGTAGCCCTCCTCCGCCGCCCAGCGCAGAAAGGCCATCACCCCACGATGGGATGCCCTCAGCGACTCGGGCTGGAGCCGGCGCCCGTGCCGGGTCAGGCTGTCCGCCAGGTCGGCCCGGTAGCGGCGGAGTACCGTCCCGTCCAGGCCGTCGAAGTGCAGGGCCTGCGGACACTCCCGTTCGAGCCAGCGCAGGAACGCCCCCACCTGCAGCGCGTAGAAGTCGAGCGTCGCCCGCGATGCCCGATCGCCCCGCTTCTCGAGCTGGAACAGCTCGAACGCGTCCTGGACCCGTCGCGACCTCGTCCTAACCGCCATAGCGCGTGCCCTCCATCTCGGCCATCCTGCCGAGTCAGGCGCTCGCCAGAAGCGTTCAAAGCCTCCTGATCCGAGGTTGTGGAGCCCGGTTCCCGCCGATTCCCGCCCGGTTCCCGGTCCCTTCCCGGAAGGGGATTCGTATTGGGGAGAGCCGAGTTGGAGAGGCATGGCTGGGGAGGGAGGATTCGAACCACCGATCTCCTGATCCAGAGTCAGGCGCCTTACCGCTTGGCTACTCCCCAGTGAGCGCGCGGTCACCTATTTTAGCGGCGGTCACCCGTTCGCTGGCGCAGGTCAACGCGACGGTCTTTCCACACACGTTCCCCAGGCCCTGGGCCTTAGCCTGCGTGCATGACGTCGCTGCCGCCCGCTCAGCTGCTCAGCATCGCCGGCGCCTTCCGCCCCACGCCCTGCTCCTCCGGCGGCCTCTGGTTCGCCTCCGACATGGCGGGGGTCAGCCAGACCTACCGCATCGACGGCCCCGACCGCTTCCCCGTGCGGCTGGCCCCCAGCCAGGACCGGACGCTGCCCATCGCCGAAACCCCGCTCGGCCTCCTGGTCCGCCAGGACCAGGGTGGCAACGAGACCTGGCAGCTCGCCCTCCTCGAGGCCGGCGGCGGCCTGCGTCCCGTGACCGCCGACGGCAGGGCGATCCATCGTGACGTCCATCTCTCCCCGGACGGGCTCCGGGCCGGTCTGGCGTTCAACCCCGGTGGCCAGTCCGACTGGGTGCTCGGCGTGATCGACCTGGGGAGCGGCGAGATCGAGCGGCTCGTCGATCGGGGCGGCAGCTGGTCCTGGCTCGGGTGGAGCCCCGACGGCCGGACCGCCGCCGTCTCGCAGGACGTTCCCGTCCGGCCCAATCACAACCGTGCGTACCTGCTTGGCGAGGGCGGTGAGCTGCGCCCGATCCTGAGCCAGGCGCTCCTGGTGGCGGACGTGCTGTGGGCCGGCGACCGCCTGCTGGCCCTGACCGACCTGGACCGCGAGTTCATCGGCCTGGTCGAGCTGGATCCCACCAGCCCGGACGGCTCCAGCGCGGTGCTGCGCCGCCTCGTCGACGAGGAGCACGACGTCCTGGCCGTCGTCCCCGACCCGGCCGGCCGGCGGGTCGCCGTGGTCGTCAACGAGGGCGCTCATGACGCCGTCCGCGTCCTCGACCTGGTGACCGGCCAGGACGTCACCGCGACCCTCCAGCCCGCCGAGGCGGCGCTCCCTCCGGGCGTCGTCCATGTGGACAACTCGTCACGCACGGCCGACCACGTCCGGTGGAGCCCCGACGGCGCCAGCCTCTTCGTCGCCTGGGAGTCGCCCACCTCCCCCGCCGAGATCCACGAGCTGCCCTCCGGCGCCCGCTGGACCCGCGCCGGCGGAGACACGCTCGGCGGCCTCGCGACACCCGCGCAGGTCAGCTACCGCTCCTTCGACGGCCTCCAGGTACCGGCCCTGCACTACCGCGTGGACGGCGCGCCGCGGCCCACCGTCGTCCTCTTCCACGGCGGCCCCACCTCGCAGGCGCGCGCCAGCTTCCAGCCCGCCATCGCCATGTGGAACGCCGCCGGCTTCGACGTCCTGGCGCCGAACGTCCGCGGCAGCTCGGGTTACGGCCGGCGCTACTACTCGCTGGACGATCGCGAGCTCCGCTGGGACTCCGTCCGCGACGGCTGTGAGGCCGGCCGCTGGCTGCGGAGCGAGGGCCACGCCACGCGCCTGATCGCCATGGGCGCCTCGTACGGTGGGTTCATGACGCTCGCCGTCCTGGTCGAGGACCCGGGTCTGTGGGACGCCGGCGTCGACATCGTCGGCATCGGCGACTGGCACAGCTTCTTCGCCAACACCAGCGGCTGGCGGCGAGCGAACCGGGCGGCCGAGTACGGTGACCCGACCGGGCCGGACGGCGAGTTCCTGGCCGAGTTCAGCCCGCTCCGACGCGCGCACCGCATCCAGGCTCCGCTGCTGGTCATCCACGGACGCAACGACGTCCGCGTGCCCGTCTCCGAGGCCGTCCAGGTCCACGACGCCGCCCGGGATTCCGAGCTGCTCATCTTCGATGACGAGGGCCATGGCATCCTGCGCCACGGCAACCGAACGCGAGCCTACGGCCGGGCGCTCGACTTCGTCAGGCAGCGGATCAACGGGTGAGCGCGCTAACCTCGATCCGGGCGACGCAATCGAATCGGCGGCGCGTCGTCTCGTACCAGGGCGCCGAACACACACGTAAGCAGCTCACGAGCACGATGGAGATTGATCGCCCACCCCACTCCGATGACGCGGTCCGTGAAGAGCCTGGAATCCTCGGGACTCCAGTAGGACGCCCTGATCCGCGTCCAGGTCGGCGGGTTCAGGTTGTACGGCACGCCGAGCACTCTGCCTCGCCAGGTGCGCTCCGCTCGTGGCTTGGCGGCCTCCTGCACCGCGGCGGCCAGCAGCAGACCCGCGGCGGCCACCTGCACGATGCGTCTCACTCGCCTGGCCGGCCGCATCGAACGATTATCCCGTTGCCGACGAACCTCCGCCGCGCGCCGTTCGCGCACCGCGGCCGGCCGGCTCGGTAGCCATGCGCTCACGCGCCCGGTGGGTCCGCTGGCTCCGCCCTGGCCTCGAGGTCAAGCGGTGGATCCTGCTGCTGGCCCTGAGCATCCTGATCATCGACCTCGCCGTCGCCTATTTCCTCAAGGACGTGTACCAGACCGCGCGCTGGCCCGCCTGGACCTCCTACGTCACGCTCCAGTTCCTGTCCCACACCCAGCGCGGCGCCGTCTTCCTCCTCTTCGGCTGTGCGGTGCTGCTGTTCTCCATCGTCAAGCTGCAGCGCTCGGTCCTCGGACCGTTCCTGCCGGGCGGCGAGCGCAGCGCGGCCGAGGTGCTCTACTCGCTGCGGACCAGGAGCCGGGGCCCTCGCGTCGTCGCCATCGGCGGGGGCACCGGCATGTCCTCGCTGCTGCGCGGGCTCAAGGAGTACACGACGAACCTGGCCGCGATCGTGACGGTCGCCGACGACGGCGGCTCCAGCGGGCGGCTCCGCGAGGAATACCGCATCCTGCCGCCGGGCGACTTCCGGCAGTGCCTGGTGGCGCTGGCCGACGCCGAGCCGCTGGTCAAGCAGCTCTTCAACCACCGCTTCAAGAACGGCTCACTGAACGGCCACTCCTTCGGCAACCTCTTCATCATGGCGATGTCCGAGGTGACCGGGAACTTCGAGCACGCCCTGCGCGAATCCGGCCGGGTGCTGGCCGTGCGCGGCGCCATCATCCCCTCGACCCTCCACGACGTGACGCTGGTGGCCAGCGTCAACGGCAGGATGGTCGAGGGCGAGTCCAAGATCCCGATGCAGAACGGTCCGATCAGCCGGGTCTTCCTGCGCCCGGACGACGCGGTGCTGAATCCAGAAGCCGCGCTCGCGATCATGAACGCCGAGGTCATCGTGGTCGGCCCCGGATCGCTCTACACCTCGATCCTGCCGAACCTCCTCGTCCCCGGCATGGTCGACGCCCTCAAGCAGTCGCCCGCGCTCAAGGTCTTCGTCTGCAACGTCGCCTCACAGCCCGGCGAGACGGACGACTACAACGTCAGCGACTACCTGCGCGTCATCACCGAGCACACCGTCGCCGACATCTTCGACTTCGCGCTCGTCAACTCGAACCTGAGCCACCTGCCGACCGGCGGCCAGTCGCAGGTCATCCTCGATGTGAACGAGGTGCAGCGCCACCACCCGGCGATCCGGTTCATCACGGGCGACGTGGTCAACGTGCGCATCCCGTCTCACCACGACCCGGACAAGCTGGCCCGGATCCTGATCAAGCGCGTCTGGGAGGCCTGACGCCCCGGCTACCGCGGTCGCACGACGACCGTCGCCGCGATCTCGACCGTGACCCCGCGCGGGAGCGAGCTCGCGCCCACCGCGGCCCTGGTGTGCTTGCCGGCCTCCCCCAGAACCTCCACGAGGAGGTCCGACGCGCCGTTGATCACCTGCGGCTGGGCGCCGAAGTCGTCGGTGCACAGCACCCAGCCGATCAGCTGCGCGATCGCGACCACGTTGTCGAGGCCCGCCACCGCCTCGATCTGCGCGAGGATGTTCAGCGCACACCGGCGGGCCGCCTCCGTCGCGTCCTCGACGCTCACGTCCACCGGCACGCGGCCGGTGAGCAGCTGCCCGTCCTTCATCGAGACCTGGCCCGCGATGTAGAGGAGCGCGGTGCCGTCGCCGATCGGGACGAGGCGGGTGGGGACATACGACGCCATCGGCGCGGGCGCCGCGGGGAGCTCGTAGCCGAGACCGTGGATGCGGTCGAGCGCTGCTGTCACGCCTGGGAAGTGTAGAGGCCCGGCGAGGCCAGGTACCCGGCCCCCGCTCGGGACGGCGGCAGGGCCGCTACCGGAAGCCGCCGCGCCGGATGTGGGCGGCCAGCGCGGCCACCACCACCAGCAGCGCCACGACTCCGACCGCCGCGTACGGCGTCTCCGGCTGGGCCAGCACCGCCCGCCATCCGGGCCCGCCGGCGGGCAACCTCGGCGCGGCCGGAGCCCGGGGGGAGGCCGCCCGCGCGGGCAGCGTGGCCGCGCCCACCGGCTGGCCGCCGGCGTCGCGATAGGTCCACAGCACGACCGCATGGTCGGCCGGCCGGAACGTCGCCGCGACCAGGCGGGGTGGGTCGTCGCCCGACACCGCCAGCGCGGTCACCTCGGGCTCCGGCGGCGCCAGCGCGACGAATCGGGCGCCGCCGTCGCCCGACGCCCACACGCCGCCCCGCTCCGAGCCGCCGCCGTCGCTCGCCACGTACAGGCGGTCCGGGCGGTTCGGCGCCGTCCCGACGCCGGCGAAACCGGTGCCGGGCAGCACGCCCGATCCCGTCAGCTGCTGCCATGTGGCGCCGCGGTCCGGGGTCGCGAAGACGCCGCCGTTGGTGGCCATCAGCAGCGCGCCGTCCGGGGTCGCCGGCGGGGACAGGGCCGTCACCATGCTGCTGCCGGCGACCGCCACGGCCGCGCCCGAGCCTCTCACGCCCGGCGCCACCGCCCACGTCTGGCCCGCGTCGATGCTGACGAAGAGGGGCAGGGGCTCTCCGCCCTGCGTGGCGTCGCCGCCCGCCGCGAGCAGCGGCGTCCCGTCCGGCTCGGTCCAGGCCGCCAGGGCGCTCACCCGCACCTGGGTGAGGCCCGCGGGGCTCCAGCGGGCGCCGTCGTGGCTGCTCAGCACCCCCCGGTCGCTGCCGGCGAGCGTCACGCCGCCGGCGAAGGCGAACGCCCGCACGGTGCGCGAATCCGTCCCCGGCTGCTGCCGCCACGTGCGGCCGCCGTCGGCGCTGCTCCACACCCCCGCGCCGCGGGTCCCGGCCACGACCACGGACGGCTGGGATGGGTCGAACGCGAGGGCGGCCACCCCGCGGCCCAGGCGGATCACGGCGGTCCGCCAGGTCGCGCCGCCGTCAGTGCTGCTCAGGATCGCGCCTGCCTCGGTGCCGGCCAGGACGTGCCGGCCGTTCGTGGGGTCGATGGCAAGGGCGAACACCGGCGCGTCCAGCCTTCCCGGCAGCGGCCCTGCGGGCGCCCACAGGTCGGCCGAGGTGGCGGCGGACGTGACGCCCGCCGCGAGCACCCCCAGACCAGCCATGCAGACTGTCGCAAGCGAGCGGAGAGGCAACCGCGACACTCGCCGCCGATTATGGCGCAGCGGCGCCTCACGGCGTAAGAGTTCATCTGCGTAGAATCCGGTCCTTAGTGGCGGCCCAGGCGATCGCTGGCGTCCGGAGTGGGCTCACGTGGCTGAAGCGGATCGGTGTGGAGCCGGAGACGGCACCACCGTCGTTGATACCTACCCTCGCGCTGATGCCCTCCATCGTCGCCGGCATCATCTTCTTCCGACTCGATGCGCTCGAGACCCTGGGCGTGGCCGTGGGTGCGGGGCTTGCCGCCCACGTCGCGTCGCGCCTCCTGAACCAGCCGCTCCAGGGGACGCCCCTCCTCCCGGCCCTCGTCGGCGTGGCCCTGGTCGGGTCGGGGGCGCGGCTGCCGTGGGCGGCCGCGGTGGCGGTGCTGGCGGCCGCCTTCGAGCTGGGCAGGGCGCGCTTCCTGCCGGTGGCGCGACTGCAGGTCGGCCTGCTCGCCTACGCCGCGGTGCTGCTGCTGTCGCGCGGTGACCTGGCCACCTACCTCAGCCCTGCCGGCATCGCCGCGCCCGAGCCCATCCGTTTCTGGCTGCAGCAATCCGGCGGCGGGCAGGTCTCGATCGACCCGGTCCGCCAGTACGTCGGCAACGTCGCCGGCCCCATCCTCGCCACCTCGATGCTTGCGGTGGCGCTCGGCACCGCCTGGCTCTGGTACGCCGGCCGCCTCAGCCTGCTGGTGGTGCTGACCTTCCTGGCCGGGGCCATGGTCGCCATCACGATGCGGCACTGGTCGCCCGCGTACCACCTCGACAGCGGGCCGCTCTGGTTCGTGGCGGCGCTGGTGCTTGCCGACCGCCACACCCTGCCGGCCTCCGCGGTGGGCCGGCCGCTGCTCGGCCTTGTGGCCGGATGGGTGGCGCTGGGTGCGCGCGCCCGCGGCTTCGCGATCGAGTCGGCCTTCGTCACCGTCGCCGGGATGCAGCTGCTCACCGTCGCCCTGCAGGGCCTGAGCTGGGTGCGAGGCCACCGGGAGGAGACCTGGACGCGGCTTCGCGAGCTGCGCGAGGCGATGCCCGCGGTGGGCCGCCTGCACCGGCCCGGCCCCGCCCAGCCGCGGAGCTGATCCCGCTCTTTCGATCGCTCGTATGGAGTCTGAACCGGGATTGGAGATGGTCTTCCTGCCCGCGGACCCACCGCGATGTGGGACCTTCGCGCTGTTCGATCCGGCTGCCGAGCCTCCGAGCGCCGGCGAGCAGAGAAGGACCCTCGTGCTGCCCGGCACGTCGGGCCCGTCACTGCGGACCGTGCGAGTGCACCTCGTGACCGTGGCCGACGCCATCCACTGGCTGGGCCGGCCCGACGGCGATGCCGGCGCGTCCGCGAGCTGGGCCGCGTGGGCGGCGGTCGTGCGGGCAGCCCTGGGCATCGTCGCGGATGGGCGCGTGTTCCCCGACTCCAGCACCGGCGGCCTGGACTGCTGGCGCCCGGGGCCGCTCGACGAGGCGGAGGAGGAGTGGCTCGAACGCTGCGCCGACGCGTTCCCACCGCTGGCCCACTGCATACCGCTGGGACCGGCGGAAGCCGGCGCCGGGCCGCCCCGCATGACCGGCGCGCGGCGCCTGATCCGCGCCTGCTGGGACGCGGTGACCGACGCGTTCGTGCGCCCCGCCGCCGCCCGGCGGATCGCCGGGGCCGCCTTCGCCGGCGTCACGCCGCAGCGCGTGGACGAGCTGTCCTCCTGGCTGGAGCGCAACCGTCCGGATGGCGGACCGCGGCAAGCGACGGCCGGCCTGCGAGTGGTGCTGCCGGCCGCAGCGGACGAGGCCCCCGCGGTCGTGCTGGAGGTGCGCTCGGGATCGGCGACGATCGACGCGTCCTCGCTCCGAACGGCGGACGCCGCGCTGCGCGACCGGTTCGCCGCCGCGGAGGTCGATCTCGCGATAGCGCTCCATCGCGGCGCCAGCCGCTGGCCGCCGCTGCGGCGCCTGACCGGACGGCCGCGCCTCCACCGGCTGGACCTCACCGACGACGAGCTGGAGGAACTGCTCGGGCCCGCCGAGGCGTCACTGCGGGAGGCCGGCATCCACGTCACGTGGCCCGGGGACCTGTCCGAGACCTCGCTGACGCTGCGCGCCGTCGTCGGCTCCGGCGACACGTCGCCGGAGTTCAGCCTGGAGTCGCTGCTCGACTTCCAGTTCGAGGTGGTGCTGGGGGAGACGTCGCTGACGCGGGCCGAGGTCGCCGCGCTCGTCGAGTCCGGCCGGCGCCTGATCCGCCTGCGCGACGGATGGGTGCGCGCGGACGAGTTCGCCGAGCGGCTGCGGGGCGCGACGGGCGGGCGCCTGCGCGCCGGCGAGGCACTCGCGGTCGCGCTGACCGGGGTGCTCGACGTCGACGGCGGCACGGTGTCCGCGAGGGTGGAGGGACCGCTGGCGCGGCTCGGCGAGCGCCTCGCCGGGGCCGGGCGAGCCGGCGAGGTGAGCGAGCCGGCCGGCTTCGTGGGCGCGCTCCGGCCCTACCAGCGCCGGGGCCTCGGGTGGCTCCTGGCGATGTGCGACCTGGGGCTCGGCGGGTGCCTGGCCGACGACATGGGGCTCGGCAAGACCATCCAGGTGATCGCCCTGCACGTCTCGCGCGCCGGCGGCCCGATGCTCGTCGCCTGCCCCGCGTCGCTGCTCGGGAACTGGGAGCGCGAGGTGCGCACCTTCGCGCCCGGCATCCCGGTGCGCCGCTACCACGGCAGCGGCCGCCACCTGGACGACCTGGCGCCGCAGGAGGTGGTGCTCGCGACCTACGGCGTGCTGCGGCGCGACCGCGCCCGCCTGGCCGAGGTCCCGTGGGACCTCGTGGTGGCCGACGAGGCGCAGCACGTGAAGAACCCCGGCTCGCACAGCGCCCGCGAGCTGCGCACCATCCCGGCGCGGGCGCGGCTCGCGCTGACCGGGACCCCGGTCGAGAACCGGCTGCTGGACCTCTGGTCGATCCTCGACTGGACGACGCCGGGGCTGCTCGGCCCGCTGGAGCGGTTCCGGCGCCAGGTTGCGGGACCGGTCGAACGCGGCGACCCGGAGGCCGTGGCGCGCTTCACGCCGCTGGTGCAGCCGTTCCTCCTGCGCCGGCGGAAGACCGACCCGAACGTTGCGCCCGACCTGCCGCCCCGGAGCGAGCACGACGTCGTCGTGCCGCTGACGGCCGAGCAGGCCACGCTCTACGAGGCGGTGGTGCGCGAGACCATGGCGGAGATCAGGGCCAGCGCGGGCATCCAGCGGCGCGGCCTCGTCCTCAAGCTCGTCACCGCGCTGAAGCAGGTGTGCAACCACCCGGCGCACTATCTCGGCCAGGAGGGACCGCTGGCCGGCCGATCGGGCAAGTTGGACGCGGTCGACGAGCTGATGGACGTGATCGTGGGCGGTGGCGAGTCGGCGCTCGTGTTCACCCAGTACGTGGCGATGGGCCACCTGCTGGAGGCGCACCTGACGGCGAACGGCGTCGCCAGCCTCTTCCTCCACGGCGGCGTGGCGGTGCCCGCGCGCGAGGAGATGGTGCGCCGGTTCCAGTCCGGTGACGCGCCCGTCTTCCTGCTCTCGGTGCGCGCGGGCGGCTTCGGGCTGAACCTGACCCGGGCTACGCACGTGATCCACTACGACCGCTGGTGGAACCCCGCCGTGGAGGACCAGGCCAGCGACCGGGCCCATCGCATCGGCCAGGACCGCCCGGTCCAGGTGCACCGGCTGGTCAGCGAGGGCACGGTCGAGGACCGCATCGCCAGCCTGCTGACGAGGAAGCGGGCGCTGGCCGAGTCCGTGGTCGGGGCCGGCGAGGCGTGGATCGGGGAGCTGTCGGACGCGGACCTGGCCGAGCTGGTCGCCCTGCAGGAGGTCGGATGACCAGGCGGACGCTGGGCGCCTGGGGTGATGCGCTGCTCGGCGTGCTCGACAGGGCCGTGCCGAGCGGCATGGAGATCGGGCTGTGGATCGAGCCGGGGCTGGTGACGGCCCGCGTGCGGTCCGAGCGGCGCGGCGTCCACCGGCTCAGGTTTCGGTTCCCGAGCCTGGGCACGGAGGCCTGGGACGCTGTCGCCTCCAAGCTCGCCGGGGAGCCCTCCCTGCTGGGCGCCCTCCTCGACGGCGAGCTGCCGGACGCCGTGGCGGTGGCGGCCGGGGGCAGCGAGGCGCTGGTGCCGCGGCGCACGCAGGTGATGGTGACGTGCAGCTGCGGCGCACCACGCGATCGCTGCCCGCTCGCCGGCGCCGCCTGGTGGGACGTCGCGCAGGCCGTGGACGTGGCTCCGGCCAGGATGCTCACGCTGCGAGGCCGGAGCCCGGAGCAGCTCGTCTCGCTCGTACGCCGCCAGGCCGCGCAGCGCGATCGCGACCGGGACGACGGGCTCGACGCGACCACGGCGTACGGAAGGGAGACGCGCCCGCTGCCACCCCTGCCGCCGGTCCCACCGGAGCCCGGTTGGCAGCCGAGCGCCGACTGGACGCCGCGGGACCGGCCACCCAGGACTGACGCCCTCGGCCTGCTGGTGGCCGACGCGGCGGCGCGCGCTCGGGACCTGCGGTCGGGCCGGGGTGACGGTGGCCTTCAGCTCAGCGAGGAGGCCGACCTGGCCCGCCGAGCCGCCCGGCTGGAGCGCGACTCCTCGCTGCTGCTCATGGCCGAGCTGACCCACATGTCAACGCACGCGCTCGTGGAGATGGGACGGACATGGCAGCGCGGCGGAGCCGACCTCGTCGACGTCCTGCACGGGCGCTGGTCGCCGCCGGTCGAGTCGCTGACGATCGCCCGGAAGCTCCTGGCGGCGCACGGTCCGGTGACGGTCCGTGGAAACCGGGTCTGCCTGGAGCGCCACCGGCTCGAGCTGCGCCTGGGCCGCGACAGGCTGTGGTACCTGGTGGACGTCGCCGGCGGCGGGGCCGAGCTGATCCACCCGCCGGCGGAGGACCCGGCGGTGCTCGTGGCGGCCAGGCTGGGGTTCGTCCCAAGGGTGCTGGAACAGCCGACGCCATCGGAGTCCGCGGGGGAGCAGCTCCGCCTCCTGTGACTTGACCGGCGCTCTGGCAGCGCCGGTGACGGTCAGGTCACCCGGCCGGGGCGCGCGTCCAGCTCGAGATGGGCGCCGGCTCGCACCA
>DASYBH010000094.1:0-7109 GCA_036500885.1 Candidatus Dormiibacterota bacterium | reverse complement strand
GCGAGGCGGACCAGGGTGAGGTCGACCGCATCTTCGGGACGCTGCGGGTGTCGTCCCGGGGCACGGCGCTGCCGAAGGGCCTGTCGGATGCGACCCTGGACCTGGTCATCCAGGCCCTCCGCGGCGCCAGCTCGGGACTGGCCGCGTCCGACGTGGCGGACGCCGCGGGGCTGTCCCGGGTCACCGCACGCCGCTATCTCGACCACCTCTGCCGGCTGGGCACCGCCGAGCTGACGATGCGTTACGGCGGCCGGGGCCGCCCCGAGCACCGCTACCGGCTGCTCACCGCCGGCTGATCAGCCGAGCCAGAGCTCCTCGTCCAGCCGTTGCTCGAAGTGGCTCAGGTCGGATTCGAGGGGCGCGCCCCGAAACGTGAAGGCGGCCGCACGCGCGTGTCCACCGCCGCCGTATCGCTCGGCGATCCCGGAGACGTCCACACCGCGGCCACGCAGGGAGACCGTCCGCTTGCCGGGGTTCACGATCGCGGTCGCGGGCACGTCGAGCTCCACCATCAGCCGCTCCGCGAGGTCGGACTGGTACTGCTCCGCATAGCAGATCGCCCACCGCCGGCCCCCGATCTCCGAGATGCGTGCCTGCGCGACCTTCTTGGCGAGATAGTCCTCGCGGCGAGCCTCCTCGTTGTCCACCAGCAGGCGTTCGCCCTCGCGAAGCTCGACGTCGGGGTCGTCGCGAAAGCGGGTCAGGAACCGGTCGTGGCCGAGCAGTCCGGCCAGCGTCGCCAGTCGAGCCGAGCGCGGGTCCTGGTGCCGCCAGAGGTCGTGGTCCTCCACCAGGCGCGCGAAGTCGGCGAAGGCGGACGGCCGGCCCAGGTGGTCGAAGAGGAGGCCGGTCGCGCTGCGACCCTCCTCGACCGTGGCCCACGCCCGGCCGGCCAGGTGCAGCGACGAGCGGTGATGGTCGAGCAGCAGGAAGCGGCCGCCGGCCTCCACGAAGTCGTCCGCCACGTCGGCGGTCGCCGCGTCGATCCCGTGGTCGGTCACCACGACCTGGTGCCCGGCGGCGTCGCGGATGCGCGCGGCCAGCGCCTCCCGGACGCGGCCGTCGATGGCGCCGTTCTCGACCAGCTCGATCGGGCCCTGGTCGGGCCGCACACCGGCGAAGACCACCGCGCAGCCGATCCCGTCCAGGTCGGTGTGCGTGAGCAGCGTCGTCTGGATCACACGTCAACGGTACCGGGGACCAGCCTCCGCAGAGCTGTCCTGAGCGGCGGCACCCGCGCGAGGTACGGTATCTCGCTATGTGGAGAACCGTCCTCTGGCGGCAGTTCGGGGCCGCGATCGACATGCTCGACAACGCGCTGCGGGACTGCCCGGACGAGCTCTGGGCCGAGGATGCGTGGGAAGACCGGTCGATGCCGGGTTTCTCGGCGTTCTGGTACCTCGCGTATCACACGCTCTTCTGGCTCGACTACTACCTCTCGTGCTCGGAGGAGGGGTTCGCTCCCCCCGCTCCGTTCGGGCTGGAGGAGCTGGACCCGGCCGGCCTGCTTCCCGCACGCGCATATGCACGCGACGAGCTCCGGAGCTATCTCGCGCACGGACGTCAGAAGTGCGAGGCGACGATCATGTCGCTCACGGATGAACAGCTCGGGCGTCCGTGCAGCGTCAGCCGGGGTGAGCTTCCCTTCGCCGAACTGCTGCTCTACACCATGCGCCACGTCCAGGAGCATGCAGCTCAGCTGAACATGTTCCTCGGTCAGCGGACCGGCTCGGCCGCCGGCTGGGTCGGCACCGCGAAGGATTCTTAGGTCAGCTCGAGCGTCTGGGCGGCAGGGTGGCGACGAATGCGGTGGCGGCGTCGATCCACCGCTGCAGATTGCTCGGGTCACCAGTGCCCTCCGCGCCGACGTAGACCATTCCGCGGCTCGGCCGGCCGGTGAAGTCCATCACACGGACGTGTGGCTCCTGCAGCGCCCGCTGGGTGGCCTCCGACCCCAGTCGAAGCATGAGGTCCTGTCCGATCACCCCGCAGGCCATGTGCCCGCCGACCATGAAGGCGATCCCTCCGAACATGAGCCGCGTGTCAACGTCGGGCACGCTCGCGAGGGCGATGCGGATCCGCTGTGCGAGATCCCTGTCGTACGTCACCGCTCACGGCTCCAGCGCCGCCGGCAGAGCGAAGCACGGGAACAGCTCGGTGCCGAGAAAACCGGTAATCGCGCGAAGCGCCTCGTACTGCACGGCTCCGACCATGATGCCGCAGGCGGGGAGTCGCCGTCTTCGGCTGGCCCGCAGACGAGGCCGCCCGCCGCGTGCGGACGGCCTCGTGGTCGCACATCCGCAGCGGCCGCACCGGGTTCGTCGGTCCATGGCAAGCCGGCCGGGACCGGGAGCGAGCTGAACAGTTCCTCCACCAACCTGAAGTTGGCGAGCATGGCCGTCATCACCGTGCTGCCAGTATTGGCTTCCCCACCCTCCGTCAGTGAAACCTGACAGCCGAGTAGTCGCTTTGACGCCCTGATGGTTGGTCCGTATGCTCACTCCGCCGAACGTTGCGATCGCACGCTTGAACCAAAGGAGTTGACTCATGCCGAACCGGCTCCGACGTCTCGTCACGCTACCCGTCCTGATGCTCGCCCTTGGAACCGTGCTCGTCCTGACACCCGCCCCGGCGGCGGCCGCTGCTGGCGTCGGGGTCAGCGCATCGGCAGCCCCTGACTTTCAGATGACGGTCGACGCCGATCCGGGGACGAATCCCCCCTCACGCACTGTGAAGCGAGGAAGCGGGGCGCCCTACTTCGTGACCATCACCGCCGTCAACGGGTTCAACGGCGCCGTGACCCTCAGCCTCACCGGCAACATCCCGGCGAACAGCACCGTCCTCATCAGCAATCCGACCGGGTTCGGACCGCTCAACAGCGGGGGCGTGACCGTCCAGACCAAGAAAGTCATCACGCCCACAGGAACGTTCGCGATGACCATCCACGCGACGAGCGGCGCTCTGCAACATTCCGTCGACATCAGCCTCACCGTTATATGACTGCTTGCCCTCCCTCGCTGCGCGGGGGAGGGCGTCCGTTTGCCGCGTCAGGCTGCCGTCCGCACACTAGGCGGGCGGCTTTCCCGGCGTCACCAGCCCGGTTTCGTAGGCGATGACCACCAGCTGGGCACGGTCGCGGGCGCCGAGCTTCGACATTGCCCGCGACACGTGGGTGCGCGACGTGGCGGGGCTGATGAACAGCTTCTCGGCGATCTCGTCGTTCGAGAGACCGGTGCCAGCGAGAGCGACGACCTCGCGTTCTCTCTCCGTGAGCGAGTGCAGCAAGGATACGCGGGGCGCCGTCGGCGCCGGCCTCGAGGCGAATGTCTCTATCACCCTGCGGGTCACGCTCGGCGAGAGGAGCGAGTCGCCCACGGCGACGACTCTGATCGCGCGCAGGATCTCCGCCGAATCGGCATCCTTGAGCAGGAATCCACCGGCTCCCATGCGCAGAGCCTCGAACACGTACTCGTCGATCTCGAAGGTGGTGAGCACCAGGATCCGGACCTGGGCGAGGTCGGGGTCGTTCGCGATCTGCCGGGTCGCCTCGAGCCCGTCGAGCACGGGCATCCGAATGTCCATGACGACGACATCGGCGCGCGTGGCGCGCACAACGTCCAGCGCCTTCCGGCCGTTGTCCGCTTCGCCCACCACCTCGATGTCCGGTTCGGGCTCGATCAGGGCGCACAGGCCAACGCGCACCAGGGGCTGATCGTCCGCCAGCACCACCCGGATCGTCATTCCCGGCTCCAGGGCAGCACTGCTCGCACACGAAAGCCACCCTCGGGCCGGTTCATCGCCGTGCACTCGCCACCGAGAGCCGCCGCCCGCTCGGCCATCCCGGCGATCCCGCTTCCCGCCCCTGCTCCGCCGGGGGCTCCCGTTCCGTCGTCAACCACCTCAACCTCCAGCCGGTCGCCGGCTCGTGAGACCCGCACGTCGGCGCGGGCGCCCGTGCCCGCGTGCCGAGCCACGTTCGTCAGCGACTCCTGGATGATCCGGTAGGCGGCACCGGCGACGATCTCCGGGACGGCCCCAGTATCGACGTCGACGCTCAGCTCCACTGGCAGCCCGGCGTTGCGCATGGCGGCGCCCAGCCTCGGCAGCGCATCGAGGCCCGGCGCTGGCGCGCGTGGACCGAGGCCGGCGGCGCCACGCAGGACCGCCAGCTCCGACCGAAGCTCCGAGAGCGCGTGCCGGCTCACCTGGCGAATGGCCGCGACCGCCTTGCGCACCTCCTCCGGGCGGCTCTCGAGCAGGTGCTCCGCAACCCCCGCCTGGAGGCTGATCACCGCGAGGCTGTGACCGAGCACATCGTGCATCTCCCGCGCGATTCGCAGACGTTCCTCCGCCATCCGCCTGCGACCCTCCTCATCGTGAGTTCGCCGTGCCCACTCCGCGCGGGCCTCCGCTTCGGCCGCGAGGCGCCGGCGCACGGTCAGGGCGGTCGCGACCACGACGGCCGCGCCCAGCCAGGCGCCCGCCCAGAGGCTGGAGGCCAGTGGCGTGTTCCCAGTGCGGAAGTCCACGGCCGCCAGCAGTGCTGACCCGGCCACAGCGGCTGGAACCCACAGGAGGAGCGGCACGCTCCCGACCAGCAGGATCAGCGCGACGAGCGGCGCCAGGTACACCGGGCCGGGCGGATGTCCGGCCAGCATGTAAGCGGACGACAGAACGAGCGCGGCGGGGTAGCTGAAAAGACGCAGGCGGCCGCGCAGCAGCAGGACCAGGGCACCACCGATCAGCAGTACGTAGGCTGCCGAGTCGAGCGGCGCAGCGCCAGGAATGTGCCTCACCTGCTGCGTGGTGACCACGGCCACGAACGCGGCGAGCAGCACCGGAAGTGCGACGGCGCTCACAGACTGAGGCCCCAACCCCGATCCGGGTGCGGCCCTCATCCGAGCAATCCTAGCCGGCGACGACTGCACCCGGCGTCCGCCACCGGACGCAGGTGAATCTACGTCGGCGGACGTATTCCGGCCCGCTGCGAATTGCGCCCCCCGACGGACTGCCGCTGCGGTTTGGCACGGCTATCGTCAAGCCGTGGCCACGAGAACTGCCGGAAGCTGCCGTTAGTGATGAAGGAGCCGCCGCGATGCCGATTCCGAAGCGTTCGACCGCTGCCCTGCGCGCCGTCACGGTGCTGGCGGCCATCGTCGCCACGCTCGTCGTATGGGCCGTGGAGGCCCCACTGCTGAGAATCGAGCTCCGGGCAAGACCGCCCGGCGCCGCCCCGGAGATCGTGGGGCCTGCGGCGATAATCGTCGCGACCCTGCTGGCCGGTCTGGCCGCGTGGGGGCTCCTCGCGGTGCTGGAGCGGGTCACCTCGCAGGCTCGGACGGTCTGGATCATAGTCGCCGTGGCGGCCCTGCTGGCCTCGCTCACCCTTCCGCTGGGCGGCGGCGTCACGGTGGCGGCGGCCGTCGGGCTGACCTGCATGCACCTGACAGCGGCTGCAGTCCTGATCCCGCTGCTCGCCCGGACCGTCGTCCGGCACTGATCCTGGCTGAGGCCCGGGCCGATCGGCCCGGCCTCAGCACCGACGGGCCGCCGCCCCGAACGACCACTGGAGCGTGCCACGATCCGCCTTGCCCTATTAGGAAAGCGGCCGGCAGGGTGACGAGCAGAGCTCACCTGATCTGACACGGGCCACGGCTGGGGGGATCGGGGGGCCAGCATGCAGCGCCCGCGGCGTTCACGAGCTCCTGCAGCCGGGCCGCCTCCTCGTTCAGCACCGCCGGAATGTCCTCGTTGGCCAGGACGATCCGCCGGAACGTGTCCTGGTACACGGCGGTGAACTCGTCGCCGCCGGTGCCGAGCGCCGCGGGCGCCAGGGACTGCACCGCCCCCGGCTCCGCCCCGTACGCCGTCGCCACCCGGGACTCCGCCAGCGCGACCCCGGTGAGGTCGACGTGCTGGACGGCGGGGAGGAAGTTCAGGCTGGCGCTCGCGGTCGCCTGCTGGGACGGCTTCGTCAGCCAGTCGATCAGCGCCCTCGCGCCGTCCGGGTTGTGCGCTCCTCTGGGAATCGCGAGACCGACGGTCACCGACATGTAGCCGAGGCCCCTCGGGCCGCTGGGAGCCGGCACCGCCACGAAGTGAGCGCTGTCGGCCAGCGCGCTCGTCAGTCGTGCCTGGTGATCCCACGCGATCCAGATCTCTCCGGTGGTCAGAGGATCCTGCATGTTCGAGTAGTGGGTCGACCACGGGTTGGTCACCGACCACAGGCGCCGCAGCGTCTGCCACATCCGCACGGCCTCAGGCGATCTGAACCCGGTCAGCGTGGTCCCGGTGTAGGCCGGGTACGCGTACCCCTGGAGGAACCGGTAGACCAGCCCGCCTCTTGGCCCGTTGAGGTCGGCCGGCAGGCCGATGAGCCTCTCCCCCGTCGCGGCCTCCAGGTTCTGACCCCAGGCGATCAGCTGCTCGTAGCTCAGATGGTTGACGTCCGCCCCCGCCGGCAGGTACCTGAGCGCCTGCCGGTTCACGACCATCATGTAGGTGGCCTGCAGCCAGGGGATGTAGTACTGCCTGTCCGTGTCGGACCTGGCGCGGTCGAGCGTCGCCGGAGCGAACTGCCTGTCCCTCTGCAGCCGCTGGAGCAGGGGTGTCAGGTCCTCCAGCGCGCCCCGGGCCTGGAGCGCGAGCAGCTCGCTGCGGGTGAGGGCCACCAGGTCCATCGTCGGCTTGCCGGCGCTCTCCTCGTACAGGATCCGATCGATGTCCTGGGTCGCGGTCGGCTGGCTGTTGAAGTCGACGATGCCGTTGAAGCCGGGGAGCACCCTGCGCTGCATGTCGCGGTACTCGCTGGCCGGCTGCGCCTGCGAGGAGAGGAACTGCACCGAGCCGAAGTTGCTCGTGGCCAGGAACTCCACTCTGCCGGCGTACATCTGGCCCTGCAGTCGCGGGAACAGCGTCGAGCCCGCCACGACCAGCAGAAGAGCGGCCCCGGCCACCGCCGGCGGCCATGCCGCGCGGCGCCAGCGCCGGCGCGGCGCCCGGTGTCCGGCAGACCGCAGATCGTCGATGATCCGGGTCAGCAGGCCCGGGCCGGGAAAGCCGGGCCCAGTGGGGAGCGCGCCGTGCAGGTCGCGACGCAGCCGGTCGTG
>DASYBH010000093.1:0-14151 GCA_036500885.1 Candidatus Dormiibacterota bacterium | reverse complement strand
TCCCATGCCTGGGTGAGTAAGGCCGACGTCTCCATCCCCGCGGCGGAAGATTGCCGGACGGGACGGCGGAGGTCAAGCGGCGGCGCCGATAATTGGGGCCATGCGGGTCACGATCCTCCCGGCCCGGGAAGTGAAGGAGGTCGACGCGCGGACGGTGGGTGACCTGCTCAAGGCGCTCGGGCTGCACCGCGACGCCCATCTCGTCGTGCGCGGGGAGGACATCCTGACGACCGACGTCCGCCTGACGGCGGCCGACGAGGTGGAGGTCTGGCCGGTGATCAGCGGAGGCGCTCGGTAGTGCGCTGCCATCGCTGCAAGGCGCCGGCCAACGTCGAGATCCGGCGCAGTCGCACCGCCTACTGCGCCCGGTGCTATCCCGACTGGTTCCGGCAGCAGGTGCAGGACCGCATCGACCACGAGCGCATGTTCCGGCGCGACCAGAGAGTCCTGGTGGCGGTGTCGGGCGGCAAGGACTCGCTCGCGCTCTGGCACGTCCTGCTGAAGCTCGGCTACCAGGCCGACGGGATGTACATCCGGCTCGGCATCGGCGATTACTCGCGCCGGTCCCAGGAGAAGTCGGAGGCCTTCGCGACCCGCCACGGCCTGACGCTGCACCAGGTCGACCTGAAGGAGGACCACGGCTTCGTCGTGCCCGACCTGCTGGACACGCGCAGCGGCAAGCCCTGCGCGGCATGCGGCACGGTCAAGCGGTACCACTTCAACAAGGTGGCCGCCGACCTCGGCTACGAGGTCGTCGCCACTGGCCACAACCTCGACGACGAGGCGGCCACGCTCTTCGGCAACGTGGTGCACTGGAACACCGACTACCTCGGCCGCCAGGGACCGGTGCTGGAGAGCACGCATCCGAAGCTGGTGCGCAAGGTCAAGCCGCTCTATCGGCTGAGCGAGCGCGAGACCGCCGCGTACTCGATCATCGAGCGGATCGACTACATCCTCGAGGAGTGCCCCATGGCCAGGGGCGCCAAGTCGCTGGCCTACAAGGACGTCCTGAACAGGCTGGAGGAGGAGCAGCCGGGGGCCAAGTACCGGTTCCTGGTCGGGTTCCTCAAGGAGGGCCGCTCGGCCGTGCGCACCGGCGACTTCGACCAGGGCGCCGACCTGCGCGAGTGCGCCCGCTGCGGCCAGCCGACCACGACCGAGCTGTGCGCCTACTGCCGGATGGCAGACCGCGGCCGCCAGAAGTCCGCCGTCAAGGACGCCAAGTACGGGAGACAGCCGGCCGCCAACCCCTGATCGCCGGTATGCACCGACGCAGCGCTGCGATGTCTTGGGGGCGCGTACGCGGTGGATACCGGCGCTGGCGCAGCGCTACCATTGCGACCCTGCGGGCCATGAGGAAGACGACTTGCCCCCCCTGACCCCCCGGGAGATGAGGGGGGGTATTGAGAGCGAAGAGACACGGCCAGACGCGCCGGCGCCACACGCCGTGAGCTCCGCGCTCGTCGAGCGTGAGGAGCACTGGCGCCGGCGCTGGCTGGAGGATCCGCCGTTCTCGTTCGCCGTCGACTCGGTGCCTGCCGGCGAGAAGTTCTACAACCTTGTCGAGTTCCCGTACCCCTCGGCGGAGGGCCTGCACGTCGGTCACGTCTACACGTACTGCGGAGCGGACACGCTCGGGCGCTACCGTCGCATGCGGGGCAGGAAGGTGTTCCAGCCGATGGGCTTCGACTCGTTCGGCATCCACACCGAGAACTACGCGCTCCGCGTGGGCGAGAACCCGAAGACGCTGACGGCGCGGACCATCGCCAACTACCGCCGGCAGCTGCGGCGCCTCGGGGCGGCCTGGGAGTGGGACCACGAGCTGACCACCAGCGATCCCGACTACTACCGGTGGACCCAGTGGATCTTCGTGAAGCTGTTCGAGGCCGGTCTCGCCGAACAGCAGGAGTCGTCGGTCGTCTGGTGCCCGTCGTGCCTCACGGTGCTCGCGTTCGAGCAGGTCGACGGCGACAGCTGCGAGCGCTGCGGCACGGTCGTGACCCAGAAGGTCATGAAGCAGTGGTACCTCAGGATCACGGCGTACGCGGACGCGCTCGTGGACAGCCTCGACGGCCTGGACTGGCCCGACCTCTCCAAGGTCCTGCAGCGAGAATGGATCGGCCGTTCGGACGGCGCCGAGGTCGTGTTCGACGTCGCCGGCAGGGACGGCCTGGCCATCGAGACCTTCACGACCCGGGTGGACACGCTCTACGGCGTGACGTACATCGCCCTGTCGAGCAGCCATCCGTTCGTGGCCGAGCTGACGGACGAGGCGCACGCGCGCGAGGTGGCGACGTTCGTCGAGGCGGCCCGCAGCGTCGTCGGCGCCGCTCGCTTCTCGCGCCAGGGCGAGCTGCCGGCGCGCGGCGCGTTCACCGGCGCCCACGCGACGCACCCGCTGACCGGCGCGCCGCTCCCCATCTACGTCGCCGACTACGTGCTCGAGGAGTACGGAACAGGCGCCGTCATGGGGGTGCCGGCGCACGATGCTCGCGATCTCCAGTTCGCTGAGGCGATGGGCCTGCCGGTCCGGACGGTCGTGGCGCCTCCGGCTGGATCCGAGGGGAGTAAGGAAGACGACCTGCCCCCCCTGACCCCCCGGCAGATTAGGCGGGGAGGTGAGGACGCCGGCGTCTGGACCGGGGACGGCGTCCTGGTCGACTCGGGGCCGTACTCGGGGCTGCCCTCGGCCGCCGCCCGCGACGAGATCACCGATGGGCTCAGCCGGTCCGGCCGGGGCCGGGCCTCCCGACGGTACCGCCTGCGGGACTGGCTCGTGTCGCGCCAGCGCTACTGGGGCTCGCCGATTCCGATCGTGCACTGCGAGGAGTGCGGACCGGTCGCGGTCCCCGTGGAGGACCTGCCGGTCGTGCTGCCGGACGTCGAGCAGTTCCGCCCGACCGGGACCGGACTGTCCCCACTTGCCACGATCGAGAGCTTCGTGAACGCCAGCTGCCCGCGGTGCGGCGGCCCGGCGCGCCGGGAGACCGACGTGCTCGACACCTTCGTGGAGTCCTCCTGGTACTACCTGCGCTACCCCCAGCCGCATCGCGACGACGTGCCCTGGGACCCGGAGGTCATGGCGAGACTCCTCCCGGTGGACATGTACGCCGGCGGGCGCGAGCACACAACGCGCCACCACCTCTATGCGCGGTTCGTCACGAGGGCGCTGCACGACCTCGGCCTCCTGCCCTTCGCGGAGCCGTTCGCGACGCTGCGCCTGCACGGCATGCTGATCAAGGACGGCGCCAAGATGAGCAAGAGCCGGGGCAACGTGGTCAATCCCGACGAGTACGTCGACCGGGTGGGCGCCGACAACCTGCGTCTGTACCTCCTGTTCTGCGGCCCGTGGGAGGAGGGCGGCGACTTCAGCGATCGGGGACTGATGGGCATGGTGCGCTTCACCGCCCGCCTGGCCCACGTGGTGCGGGAGGCGCACGCCCCAGGGCCCGGGGGCGTGGACCTGGCCCCGCTCCACCATGCGATCGCACGGGTGCAGGGCGACATCGAGCGGCTGAAGTTCAACACTGCCATAGCGGCGCTCATGGAGTGCGTGCGGTGGCTGCGCGGCGCCAGGGAGCAGATGAACGAGCGCGAGTGGCAGGTGAGCAGCCGCACCCTCGTCCGGCTGCTGGCCCCGCTCGCGCCGCATCTCGCGGAGGAGCTGTGGTCAGCGCTCGGTGAGCCGTACTCGGTCCACTGTCAGCCGTGGCCGCAGCCGGACGAATCGGCGCTCCGCCGCCAGGAGTACGAGCTCGTCATCCAGGTGAACGGTCGGGTCCGCGATCGTGTGGCCGTGCCCTGCGGCACCACCGAGCAGGAGGCGATCGACATGGCGCTCAACCGGCCCCGGGTCGCGAGTCACCTCCAGGACCGCTCCATCCGCCGGGTGGTGTTCGTCCCCGACCGGCTGCTGAACCTGGTCGCGTGAACGAGGACGCCGCCTGGCGGCGGCGTTTTCGCGCGTCATTGACGAGCCTGCCCGACTGGGCGCCTGACGCGCCCGACCGCCTGGTCTCACTCTCGAACGAGAGCGGCCGGTGGGAGCAGCACGCCTGGGACCGCACATCGGGCGCCCGGCGCCAGGTCACGGATCGGCCCGAGGGAACGAGGCAGGGCGCGATCGACCCGGCGGGGGCGTGGATCTGGTGGTTCGCCGACGACCGCGGCAGCGAGCTCGGCGTCTGGATGGCGGAGCCGTTCGACGGTGGTGCGCCGGCGCGCCCCGCCGTTCCCGGCATCGAGCCGGCCCACCCGTGCGGCCTGGCGCTGGGCCGCGACCTCGCCGTCGTGGGCACGTCCTCGGATGCCGGCAGCCGGATCTACGCCGCCGGCCTCACCGATCCCCCGGGACCGCCGGAGGTCATCTACGAGCACCGAGAGCTCGCCTTCGTCGCGGGCATCTCGCGGGACGGCACGCTGCTGGCGATCGCTCACTCGGAGCACGGGGTCATTCAGCACCCGGCGCTGAGGGTCGTCGACCGCCGTGGTGAGGCCGTGGCCGAGCTCTGGGACGGTCCGGGGCTCGGCGTCAGGGCCGGTCAGTGGTCACCGGTCCCCGGCGACCAGCAGATCCGGCAGACGGAGATGGAGCTCGCCTTCGTCCACCGCCACCTGGGCACGCCGGTGCCACTTTAGGCCGCTCATGGGCCTCGACGAGGGCGGGATCAGGTTGGTTGAGCGGGTGGACGCTCGACCCCGATCTTCTGCAGGATGGCATGGGCAAGCGCTCTGAACTCGCGTTCGCAGGTTAGGACCAAACGGCCCGTACTGCCCAGGGCGCCATCTGCGGCGCGGAGGTCGAACATCGGCTTGCGGGCATCCTGGGCCAGCGGCATCAGGCTTCGATAGTTGCGAAGACTGGCCAGCCGGAAGGGGTCGTCATCGACCCCTGGTGCAGGGTCCTTGTCATCGAGAACGGACCGATGGAACTCTGCAGGGATGCGGCGCAGCCATCGATCGTAGGCGAGAACTGGGCGGTCGAGGCGGACGGCATGCTGCAGCACGACGTATCCCACCGGTTGCATCGTGCCACGCGGAGCGTCGACGCCGGCCGGCACCTTCGGGTAGGTGTTCGTCGACCAGCTCAGCCGCCAGGCGCGCAGCGTCGGACCGAGGTTGCGCAGGCCCTGGAGAGAGAAGAGATCGGCCGCCAGGGGAATCACAACCCAGTCCGATGCCAGCAGGGCCGCCCGGTTGATCGCGCCCAGGTTGGGACCGATGTCGATGAGAACGATGTCCGCTCCGACAGAGGTCGCAGCCTGGCGGCTCATGCGATGGAACGCCGTCGTCACCCTGATCGCGGCTTCGTCGCCGTCGTAACCTCGGGTCCAGCTCTCGGAGAGCCGGTCCTCGAAGCGGCTGAGGGCCAGATCACCCGGCAGGATCCACAGGTCCTCGCCGGCTTCGATCGGTGGAGGAGTGGCGATGTCGCCCAAGCCTCGCAGGATTGGCTCGACACCACTGAAGACCGTGCCGCTGCTGCCGTCCCAGAGTCGTTCCAGCACCGGCTCGTCGAAGAACGCCGAGGTGAGGTTGGCCTGAGGGTCGAGGTCGACCGCCAGAACGCGGTGCCGCAGCCGCGCGATCATGTGCGCTAGGTGGTAGGCGAGCTTGGTCTTACCGACACCGCCCTTGTCGTTGAAGAAGGCGATGATCGTCATCGCGCCACAAGGAAGGACCATAGCACTCAGGCCCAAGACGCCAGCACGGTCGAGAGGCGCTTCCGCCGGGCGCGAGGCGAGCGGCATGAACCATGATTGAGTCGTGTCCGCCTTCTTCGACCGTCTGCGCCAGGCGGCGCGCGCCCGCGGCTCGCTCCTGTGCGTCGGCCTGGATCCCGATCCCGAGCGGATCCCCGGCGGCGCCGCCGGCGCGCTTCGGCTGTGTGCCGAGGTGATCCGGCAGACCTCCGAGCACGCCTGCTGCTACAAGCCGAACGCGGCCTTCTGGGAGCAGTACGGGTCCGACGGGTGGAAGGCGCTGATCGAGCTGCGCGACCACCTCCCGGTCGACGTGCCCCTGCTGCTCGACGCCAAGCGCGGCGACGTGGGCAGCACGATGGCGGCCTACGCGCGGGCCGTCTTCGACGTGGTGGGCGCGGATGCCGTCACCGCCAGCCCGTACCTGGGCGCCGACGCGCTGACCGAGCTGACCCGCTATGCCGGCCGCGGGGTGTACATCATCTGCCGCACGTCCAATCCCGGCGCGGCCGACCTCCAGCACCTGGTCGCCGGCGGCCGTCCGCTCTACCTCCACGTCGCGGCCCTCGCCGAGCGCCTGAACGAGGCCGGCAACGTGGGTCTGGTCGTCGGCGCGACGGCGCCGGCCGAGGTGGCCGAGGTGCGGATCGCGAGCCGCCTGCCCTTCCTGCTGCCGGGGATCGGCGCCCAGGGCGGCGACCTCGAGCGCGCGGTCCGGGCGGCCTGGAACGGCGACGAGGCGTCGTGCCTGGTCTCCGCCAGCCGGTCGATCCTCTACGCGAGCGATCCCGGTCGAGAGGCGTCCCGCCTGCGCCAGGCGATCGACGCGGTGCGCGCGGCGGTCTGATGGCGGCCGAGCGGCACGCTGCCCTCCTGGTGCTCGAGGGCCACATCATCGACTCGATGATGCTGCCCCAGCTGCTCGACCTGGTCATGGACCTGGGGGGCGCGTTCGATATCCAGGAGCTTCGGGTCGGCCAGCACAAGACCGACCCGTCCGCGTGTCGCATCGAGGTCACCGCCTGCGACGCCCCGGCGCTGGACGAGATCGTCAGGCGAGCGCGCGAGCTGGGCGCCCGCGTGACGAGCGAGGAGCCCGTTCGGACCGAGCGGGTCACCCGGCAGGGCGTCTACCCCGAGGGCTTCTACTCGACGAGCAACCTGCCCACGCAGGTGATGCTCGACGACGGCTGGGTGTCGGTCGAGCAGCAGGAGATGGACTGTGCGATCGCCATCGACCGCGCCGCCTCGCGGGCCAGGTGCATCCCGTTCTATGAGGCGACGCCGGGCCTGGAGGTGGTGGTCGGGCACATGGGCGTGCGCGTCACCCCACTGGAGCGGTCGCGGCAGACGGAGATATTCAGCTTCATGGCCAGCGAGGTCTCCGCCGAGAAACCGAAGAAGCTGCTGATCGCCGGGATCGCCTCGGAGATGCGGGCCATTCGCGCCGAGGGCGGCCGGATCCTGATCGTGGCCGGCCCGGCGGTCGTGCACACCGGCGCCGGGCGGTACCTGTCCCGGCTGATCGAGCTGGGCTACGTGCAGGTGCTGTTCGCCGGGAACGCCCTGGCCGTCCACGACGTGGAGGCTGCGCTCTTCGGAACGGCGCTCGGTGTCAACCTGGAGAGCGGGCTGCCGATCGAGCACGGCCACGAGCACCACATGCGCGCGATCAACCGGGTGCGGGCGGCGGGCTCGCTGCGCGCCATGGTGGAGTCGGGGCAGCTGACCAGCGGCGTGATGCGGAGCGCGGTGCTGTGCGACGTCGAGATCGTCCTGGCCGGCAGCGTGCGGGACGACGGGCCGCTGCCGGACGTCATCACCGAGATGGGCGAGGCGCAGCGCCGGATGCGACAGGCGCTGCCCGGCGTCCGGCTGGCCCTGATGCTGTCGACGATGCTCCACTCGATCGCGACGGGGAACATGCTGCCCGCCAACGTGCGGACGGTGTGCGTGGACATCAACCCGGCGGTCGTCACCAAGCTGGCCGACCGTGGCAGCTGGCAGTCGATCGGCCTCGTCACCGACGTCGAGTCGTTCCTTCGGGAGCTCGTGCAGGACATCCAGTCCGCCTGAGGGGCAGGGCGGTGCCGATCGCCCCGAAAAGCGAGCGCGTACGATTCGGTACAGAGGGATCGGCCGCGTCGTTCGCGCCCTCGAGCTGGGTGTGAGCCGGTGAATGGTCGTGGGTGGTCCGGCCCCTGGTGCTGCCACGTTCCATCGTCTTTTTGCCGGAGAGAGAGCTGATCGGTGCCTACCCTGCTGAACGTACTCGACGCGGGCCACAGCGACCATCCCGCGCTCGTGGTCCCCGGTGGTCTCGTGCTGACCTATGGCCGGCTCCGCGAGGAGGTCCGGCGGGCGGCCGAGGCGCTGGCTGGCCGCGGTGTGCGCCGCCAGGACCGCATCGCCCTGGTGTACCCGAACTCGGCCGAGGCGATAGTCCTGTTCCTCGCCGCCGCCACGGCGGGCACGGCGGCGCCGCTCAACCCCGGCTACAAGGCAGAGGAGTTCACGTTCTACCTGGAGGACACACGCGCGCGCGTGTTGCTGGTCCCGCCGGGTGAGGCCGCCGCCGCCCGCCGGGCGCTGCCGGCCGGCGCCGAGGTCATCGAGGCCGCATTCGACGAGCGCGGCGCGCTGCGCTTCCCCGACGGACACGCCGGTCGCGGCGAGGTCGAGCCACCCGGCGACCAGGACGTCGCGCTGGTGCTGCACACGAGCGGGACGACCAGCCGGCCCAAGATGGTCCCACTCCGGCATCGCAACCTCTCCACGTCCGTGGAGAACATCGTGCCGTCATACCTGCTGACCCCGGACGACGTCTCGCTGTGCGTCATGCCGCTCTTCCACGTGCACGGGCTGGTCGCCTCGACGCTGGCCACGCTCGGCTCCGGCGGGACGGTCGTCGTGCCACCGCGCTTCAGCCCCTTCGAGTTCTGGGGGCTGGTCCGGGAGCACCGCGTGAGCTGGTATTCGGCGGTGCCGACGATCCACCAGATGCTGGCCGGGCGCTCCACCCGAGCGCGGCCGGCCGGCACGGACTCGCTCCGCTTCGCACGCTCGTGCAGCTCGGCGCTGGCGCCGGATCTGATGGGCCGGCTCGAGGATCTGCTCGGAGTCCCGGTGCTGGAGGCGTACGGGATGACCGAGGCGTCGCACCAGATGGCCTCCAACCCGCTCCCGCCGGAGGAGCGTCTGCCGGGCTCGGTCGGCCGCGGCACCGGGGTGGAGATCGCCATCCTCGACGAGCGGGGTGGCGTCCTGCCCACCGGCGGCACGGGCGAGGTGGCCATACGGGGCGGCAACGTGATGGACGGCTACGAGGCCAACCCGGCGGCCAACGCCGAGGCGTTCAGCAACGGCTGGTTCCGCACCGGCGACCAGGGCACGCTGGACCCGGGGGGCTATCTCACCCTGCGCGGCCGCATCAAGGAGCTGATCAACCGGGGTGGTGAGAAGATCGCGCCCCGCGAGATCGACGAGGTGCTGCTTCGCCATCCCGCGGTCGCCGAGGCGGTGACGTTCGGCATCCCGCATCCCTCGTGGGGCGAGGAGGTGGCCGTCGCCGTCGTGCTCCAGGAGGAGGTCGACAAGCGGACGCTGACCGACTTCTGCAGGGAGCACCTCGCCGACTTCAAGGTGCCCCGCGAGCTCTACTTCGTGACCGAGATCCCGCGCACCGCCACAGGAAAGGTCCAGAGGCGCCACGTGGCCGCGGCCTTCGCGTCGAGTTGAGGTTCGCCGTTCTCGGTGCCGGCGCCACCGGCGGCTACCTCGGAGCCTGCCTGGCCAACGCCGGCTTCGACGTGACCCTGATCGCGCGCGGCCGGCACATGGAGGCGATGCGCGACCACGGCGTGCGTGTGGTCGAGCCCGACGGCAGCGAGATCGTCGGCCGTCCGGCGTGCACGGACCGGCTGGCGGCCGCCGCCGAGGCGGATGTCACGTTCGTCACGGTCAAGGCGCATGGCCTGCCGGCGATCGCACCCGTGCTGGGCGCCGGTCTGCGGCCGGACACCGCCCTGGTGTTCGCTCAGAACGGCGTCCCATGGTGGTTCTTCCTCGGCGAGGACGAGCGCCGGCTGGAGTCGGTGGACCCGGGGGGCGTGATCTCGGCGAGCATCCCCAGCGAGCACGTGATCGGCTGCGTGGTGTACCCGGCCACCAGCCTGGTCGAGCCCGGTGTGGTGAGCCACGTCGAGGGCAACCGCTTCTCCCTCTCGGAGGTGGACGGCTCGCGCAGCGAACGGGTGACGGCGATCTCGGCGGCGCTCACCAGCGCCGGTCTGCGCGCCCCGGTCCAGTCGCGGATGCGCCAGGAGATCTGGCTCAAGCTGATCGGCAACGCCACCCTGAACCCGGTGAGCGCGCTCACCAGGGCGACGCTCGCCGAGATGGTGGGCGATCCGGCCACACGCGACCTCCTGCGGACGCTCATGCTCGAGGTCGAGGCCGTGGGGAAGGCGATCGGCATCGAGCCTGACATCGGGGTCGACCGGCGCCTCGAGGGCGCCGGGCGAGTCGGCCACCACCGCACGTCGATGCTCCAGGACGTCGAGGCGGGCCGTCCGCTCGAGGTCGAGGCGCTGGTCGGCTCGGTCGTCGAGCTGGCGGGTCAGGTGGGGGTGCCGGTCCCGGCGCTCGACGTCGTCTGCCGGCTGACCCGGCAGCTCGACCGCTCCCTGCGGCGTGGCCGATCCGTATGACCCCGTCTTCCGGTAGCCTTGTGGTAGCAGTACGTCTCAGTACTAACGGCTGTCGTCACCGAGCTAGGGTTAAGAGAGAGCAGAGAAGAAATGGTTTCGTTCGAGCTGTCGGAAGACCAGCGGGAGATCCGCGATTGGGTGCGCGACTTCGCCGAGCGGGAGATCCGGCCGGTCGCCGCCCATTACGACGAGACCGAGGAGTTCCCGTGGCCGATCGTCAAGAAGGCCGCGGAGATCGGGCTGTACTCGCACGAGTTCCTCGGCCAGACCTTTGCGGATCAGACGGGAATCATGCCGGCTCTGGTGGCCGAGGAGCTGTCGTGGGGGTGCGCCGGAATCGCGCTCGCCATCCAGGGGACGGGTCTGCCCGTGGCCGCGATCTTCAACCAGGGCACGCCTGAGCAGATCACCACGTGGATCCCGGCCTGCTACGGCACGGCCCAGGAGCCCGCGCTGGGCGCCTTCTGCGTGACGGAACCGGACGCCGGCTCGGACGTGAGCTCGATGAAGACGCGAGCTGTTCGGAGCAACGGTGACTGGGTGCTCAACGGCCGCAAGATCTTCATCACGAACGGCGGCATCGCCGACGTGCACGTGGTGGTGGCCGCGGTGGACCCGGAGCTGGGCACCCGCGGTCAGGCCTCCTTCGTGGTGCCGAAGGGCACGCCGGGCCTGAAGGCCGGCAAGAAGGAGAAGAAGATGGGCATCCGCGCCTCGCACACCGCCGAGGTGATCCTGGAGGACGCGCGCATCCCGTCCGACTGCCTCCTGGGCGGCGAGGAGAAGCTGGAGGCCAAGCTCGCGAGGGCCCGCTCCGGCCAGAGCTCGCGTTCGTCGGTCGCGCTCAAGACGTTCGAGGCCACGCGACCCGTGGTGGGCGCTCAGGCCCTCGGCATTGCGCGGGCGGCATTCGAGTTCGCGCTCCAGTACGCTAAGGAGCGAAAGCAGTTCGGCCGCCCGATCATCGAGAACCAGGCCATCGCCTTCAAGCTCGCTGACATGGCGACGGAGATCGAGGCCGCGCGCGGTCTCATCTGGCGGGCGCTCTGGGAGAGCCGTCACGGCGCCGAGTTCAAGAAGGCGGAAGGTTCGATGGCGAAGCTGAAAGCAGGCGAGGTGGCGGTCAGGGTCACCGAGGAGGCGATCCAGATCTGCGGCGGTTACGGGTACATTCGCGACTTCCCGGTGGAGAAGTGGCATCGGGATGCCAAGATCTACACCCTGTTCGAGGGCACGTCGGAGATCCAGCGTCTGGTGATCTCTCGAGCGCTGTCGGCCTGACGATGGCGGCGAACGCGGCAGCCGCCGTCGACCGGCGCGAGGCGCGGCGCCAACGGCTGCTCGATGCGGCGCTGATGCTGTTCGCCGAGCTCGGTTTCCACGACACGTCGGTGGACGAGGTGGTCGCGCACGCTCGCACGTCGAAGTCGGCCTTCTACGAGCACTTCGAGTCGAAGGAGGACTGCTTCCGCGTGCTGCTGCAGCAGGAGGGAGGCGCGCTGGTCGCGGCCGTCCAGGCCGCGGCGCGCGAGGGCGGCGACCACCGCGAACGGATGCGCCTGGGCATCGCCGCGTTCGTGCACACCTGCGCCAAGCGCTCACGCGTGGCGCAGCTCCTGCTGGTCGAGTCGGTCGGGGTGTCGCCGTCGATCGAGGACGTGCGACACCGCCTGCACGCCGAGTTCGCGAGCATCACCGAGTCCGAGGTGCGGTACGCGCAGGAGCATGGCGACGAGGCTCTCGCGGGGATCGATCCGGCGATCTACGGCCGCGCCGTCGTGGGAGCGGTGAACGAGGCGACCAGCTGGTTCCTGGAGGCGGGCGCGGCCGGCGACCCCCAGGCGCTGGCGGACCAGCTCTGCCGGGCATTCGTCGTGTAGCGCCTCCGGGTCGCCGCATCCTGCCGGACTCCAGGCTGCCCCCGTGAGCGACGTCGAGTCGTTCGGTCTGGTCGTCCTGGTCGCGGGAGTGGTGATCACGGTTGCCGTGCTCGCCAACCGGATCAGTGTCTGGGTTCGTGTCCCCGCCGCGGCGATCTTCCTGCTGGGCGCGGCGCTGGTCTCGGACATCGATCCGGCGCTGTACCAGCTCCGCAAGGGGACGGTCGAGGAGGTGGTCACCGTGGCCCTGGTGGTCATCCTCTTCGACGGCGGCATGGATCTGGGCTGGCGGCGGTTTCGTGAGGCCGCCGCCGCGGCCGCCCTTGTGGGAGTTGCGGGTACGCTGGTGACCGCGGCGGGGATGGCCGTACTGGCACACCTCATCCTCGGGCTGGATTGGCTGGAAGCGCTCCTGATCGGCATCGCCGTCGCCCCGACGGATCCGGCCGTGGTGTTCTCGGTGCTGGGCAACCGGCAGACCGGCGGCCGCAGCGGCACGGTCCTGATGGGTGAGGCGGGCCTGAACGACCCCGTCGGCATTGCGCTCATGGTGAGCGTGCTCGCCGCGGCCGGGGCGGGCGGCGGCGGCGGCGGTCCGGTGGACGCGCTCGTCATCTTCGTGCTCCAGATGGTCGTGGGCGCCCTGGTCGGCGCCGGCGGCGGGAAGCTGCTCGTGGAGTTCATGCGCCGGGTGCCGCTGCCCGCCGAGGCCCTGCACCCGCTCCGGGCGCTCGCGGGCGCTCTCGTCATTTACGGAGTCGCAACCGTGGCGCACGGCTCCGGGTTTCTCGCGGTGTTCGTCGCCGGCATGCTGATCGGTGACGCTCAGGCCCCGTTCAAGAGGGAGGTCGAGCGGTTCCACGACGTCCTGGCCAGCCTTGCCGAGATCACGGCCTTCGTCGCTCTCGGGGTCACCGTGCCCCTCTCCACGGTCGCTCGAAGCGGCGAGTGGGTGGTCGGCCTGGAGCTGGCCGCGCTGCTGGTGTTCGTTGTGCGGCCGCTGCTGGTGGGCCCGCTCCTCCTGCCGCTCCGCCTGAGCTGGGGCGAGCGTGCTTTCGTGCTGTGGTCCGGACTCAAGGGCGCGGTGCCCATCCTGCTCGCGGTCTTCGTGGTCGTCGCCGGAGCGCCCAACGCCGGCCGGATCTACGACATCGTGTTCGTGGTCGTCGCGTTCTCCGTGATCGTGCAGGGCAGCCTGATCCCGATCGTGGCCTCGGCGCTCCGTGTGCCCGCGCAGGCGCCTCCCTGACTTGCGCACCGAACGCCCGTTCGCTACAATGTGGAACGACAATGCGCACGCTTGCAACGCAGATGCGTCTCCGCCGACTTCTGCGCACCCAGGCCGACTACCAGCGGCGGCTTGCCGTCGAGCGGGAGGCCCGCCCGCTGGCCATCGCGGCGTCTGCGCGGTTGCTGCAGCTCCTCCAGGACGTGCGGGACACGTGGGACAGGGAATCTCGAGGCGCTGACCTGGCCGGCATCCGGCCGTACGTGCAGCGCTCGTTCGCGACGATGCAGGCCTCTGCCGCCGGCGTCGCCCGCCCGGGCGCCGACGTGAAGCGGCTCGGCGCCGAGCTGCGCGAGGCGGGGGTGCCGCTGGTGTTCTTCCTGCGCGGGCTGGACGATTTCGCCGCGCCGGTGCTGGCGGAGCTGGCAGGCCAGGGGCTCGCCCGGTCGGCGTGACGGGTCGCCCGGGAAGGCGACCGTCACGCTCCGTCGCACGCGCCGGTTGACGGCACGAAGACTCCCGCCGGGTGGCGCGGTCAAGAGGGGAGAGGGGAGCCGGCGCGTTGTTGGCGGCGGTGACAGTTGCCGGGCCCAGACTCCTAACCGTGTCACCAGGGGCAAAGTAGGCCGGGG
>DASYBH010000092.1:0-6582 GCA_036500885.1 Candidatus Dormiibacterota bacterium | reverse complement strand
AGGCCGCGGACCTGGTCGATCCACCAGCCAGGGGACTCGAAGCGCCATTCGTGCGCGGCGCCGCCCACGAGCACCACGTGCTTCGCCTGGAAGCTGGTGCCGCCCGCCTCCGGGTAGAAGACGCCGTACGCGAACACGAAGCGGCCGGGCACCAGCAGGCCGGCCAGCGGGGCCCCCGGGTCCTGGAACGGCTCGTCGGGGTTGCGGATCACCTCCGCGTACGTGGCGTCCGTCACCTCGGCGGCGAAGTCGCGCCCGTCGCTGGTCCGCATCAGGAAGGTCCGGTCCCCTTCGTCCACACCTCTCGTGACGTAGCCGGCGATGGTGTCGGAGAAGGTGAAATGCATCTCGTTCACGGCAGCTCTCCATTCACACTCGGTCGGGAGATCAGCACGACCACGCTGCGCCCGCTGACGCGGTAGACGGAGCCCGTCGTGATCTCCACCTCGGCGCCGGGCTCGACGATGTCGCCGGGCGACGGCAGCGACGTGTCCATGACCCGCCACCACGCCCTGCCGGCCACCGGCGGGAGATCGAAGTCGAGGTTCTCCGGGGACATGTTCAGCGTCACGTGGAGGTCGTCGTCGCCGCTCGGGCCGCCCAGCGTGAAGGCCAGCACCGACGAGGCCGGGTCGGACCAGCCCGGGCTGTTCAGCCTGCATCCGTGCCACGTGACGTCCGCGAGGCCGCGCTCGTTCAGGGTGCCCTTGAAGTACCTGGCACGGTGCAGGATCGGGTGCCGCTTGCGGAGGGAGACCGCCTCGCTGAAGAACCGCACGATGTCGTGGTTCCGCTCCACCAGCTCCCAGTCGAACCAGCCGATCGGGTTGTCCTGGCAGTAGGCGTTGTTGTTGCCGTGCTGCGTGCCCCTGGCCTCGTCGCCGGCCAGCACCATCGGCACGCCCTGCGAGAGCATCAGGATGGCGATGAAGTTCTTGATCTGGCGCCGCCGCAGCCCGTCGATCAGCGGGTCGTTGGTGTCACCCTCGACACCGCAGTTCCAGCTGCTGTTGTCGTCGTTGCCGTCGCGGTTGTCCTCGCCGTTGGCCTGGTTGTGCTTGCCGTTGTAGGTGACCAGGTCGTTCAGCGTGAAGCCGTCGTGGGCGGTGATGAAGTTGATGCTGTTGACGGGTTGGTGGCCGCCGGGCTGGAAGATGTCGGCGCTGCCCGCGATGCGGGAGGCGACGACCCCGACGAGGCCCTCGTCGCCGCGCACGAAGCGGCGGATGTCGTCGCGATAGCGCCCGTTCCACGCCGCCCAGCGGTAGCCGGGGAAGTAGCCGACCTGGTACAGGCCGGCGGCGTCCCACGCCTCGGCGATGATCTTGACGTCCGCCAGCGCCTCCGAGAGCTCCACGTCCCACGGCAGCGGCGGGAGGGCCAGCGGGGCGCCGTCCGGCCCCCGCGACAGAATGGATGCCTCGTCGAACCGGAACCCGTCGACGTGCATCTCCCGGGTCCAGAACTCCAGGCACTCGCGGACGAACTTCTCGACGATGGGATGGTTGCAGTTCACCGTGTTGCCGCAGCCGGAGTAGTTCATGTAGAACTGCCTGTCCTCCGGGGACAGGTGGTAGTAGACGTAGTTGGCCAGGCCCTTGAAGCTCATCACCGGCCCGTCCTGGTTGCCCTCGCTGGTGTGGTTGAAGACCACGTCGAGGATGACCTCGATCCCCGCCCGGTGCAGCGCCTTCACCATGTCCCGGAACTCGGTGATGTGGCTCGCCTCGTGCGGGCTCTGACAGTAGGCCGGGTGCGGGGAGAAGAAGCCCACGGTGCTGTAGCCCCAGTAGTTCGAGAGCACGCGACCGTCGGGCCCGACCCGCTCTCCCTCTGTGGGATCGAAGCAGAACACGGGCAGCAGCTCCACCGCGGTGATGCCGAGCCGCTGGAGATAGGGGATCTTCTCCACGATCCCCGCGAAGGTGCCGGGGCTGCGGGCGGCGGAGCTGAGCGACCTGGTGAAGCCGCCCACGTGCACCTCGTAGATGATGGTCTCGTTCATGGGACGGTTCAGCGGCCGGTCGCCCTCCCAGTCGTAGCCGCCGAGATCGATCACGGCGGTGCGCATCGAGCACTCGAGGTTGTCGTCCGGGTCGCAGGCCCTGGCCCGGTTCCAGACCGGGTGGGTCACGCCCCTGCCGTACGGATCGATGAGCACCTTCTCCGGGTTGTAGCGGTGGCCCGATCCGCTCGGGTCCCAGGGGCCGCCGACGCGATAGGCGTAGTGCAGGCGCGCCGTCGCTCCGCGAACGTAGACGTGCCAGAACTGGAACGTGCGGTTGGTCTCCGGGTCGAGCCGCACCGTCTGGATCGGCACCCGGTCGTCCGCGCCGCTGAACAGCAGCAGCGTGACCTCGGTGGCGGCGCCGGCGAAGAGCGAGAAGTTGACGCCCTCCGCGTCCGGCGTCGCTCCCAGAGGATGGGGTCGCCCCGCCTCGACCAGGTAGCCGAGCGGGGTGGCCGTGGTCGCGGTCATCGCGGTCATCGGCCATCCCCCAGCAGATCGATGATCTGGCGGGCGAAGAGATGGCAGAGCGGGCCGGCCCGACCGGTGACCAGGTCGCGGTCGACGACGACGTCGCGGTCGGTGTAGACGGCGCCCATGTTGTGGACGTCGCCGACCAGGTTGTTGTGCGCCACCACCGGCCGGCCGCGGACCAGCTCCGGCGCCGGCGCCAGCAGCCACATGCCGTGACAGATGATCCCCTTCACCACGCTCGGCTCCGCGAACGCGCGCCTCAGGAACTCGGTCGCCGGCGGGAGCCGCCTGACGTCCTCCGTGTAGCGCAGCCGGTCCGAGACCATGCCCGAGGGCACGATCACGGCGTCGAAGCTGCGCAGGTCGTCGTCGCTCATCCCCTCGAAGCTCTCGCTGCACTGGAAGGGGGCCCGGTACTCGTGCCCGAGGAACGTCAGCGAGGGCTGGCCCCACAGCCGGCTCAGGAAGTGCAGCTCGGCGCCCTCCTCGATGAACCGGTGCTGGTAGTACGAGATCTCCGGCTCGTAGTAGTCGCTCTCGATGAGCACCGCGATCTTCTTTCCGTGCAGCCGTCCGCTCGCGCTCACTGCCCACACCTCACGTGGGTCTGGTCCGAGGGGACGGCGCCGCCGATGACCACCTCGATCAGGAACGGCCCTTCGGTCTCGAGCGCCCTCGCGATGGCCGGCCGCACCTGGTCAGGGGTCTCGACGCGCACCGCCGGCACCCCCATGGACTCGGCCAGGCGGTCGAACCGGAGGTCGGGATCGGTGAGGTCGAAGGAGCGCGGGAAGGCGGCCTCCGGCAGCTCCCGCTCCCGCCAGTACTGCTGGATGTTGAGCTTCAGGATCCGGTAGCTGCGGTTGTTGCAGATCACGAACTTGGCGCCGATCCGGTGGTGCGCCGCCGTCCACAGCGCCTGGATCGTGTACATCGCCCCGCCGTCGCCGGCGAACCCGAACACGGTGCGCTCGGGGTGCGCCAGCTTCAACCCCAGCGCGCCAGGCAGGCCCACGCCCAGCGAGCCGCCCCGGGTCTGGAAGTAGGCGCCCGGCTCGGTCGGCACCAGGTAGCGCGTCAGGTCGGGCGAGGTCGTCAGGGCCTCGTCGAAGACGAGCACGTCCGCCGGCGCCTGATCGGCCAGCTCGGACATGAAGCACGATGGGTGCATCGGCACCTCGTCCCGGCGCTGGCGGTCGGCTTTCAGGAGCGCCTCGCGGCCCTCCCGGTGCGCGACGCCGATGCGCGCGGAGCGCTGCTGCGCCTCGCGCCGCTGGTCGCGCGTCATGCTCTGCTCCAGCGCGTGGGCCAGCCGGCCCAGCGTCTGCTTGGGGTCGCTGACCAGCCCGACGTCGACGGGGAAGTTCTTCGCGATGGCGGAGGGGTCGAGGTCGATGTGCACGACGGGTGCGCCCGGCGCGAAGACGCCCTCGAGCGACGGGAAGACCTCGGGGAAGACGTAGGTGCCGCAGATGAGCACGGCGTCGGCGCGTGACGTGATGGCGCGGCTCTCCTCGCCGAACATGTGGCCGAGCAGGCCCCGGAAGTGGGGGTGGGCGGCGCTCAGGTTGACCTCTGAGGAGTCCGCCCCCCAGACCTCCGCGCCCAGCACCTCGGCCACCCTGCCCAGCTCGCGCTGGGCGTTCGAGAAGGCGACCCCGTCGCCGGCGATGATCATCGGGAACCGGGCCGAGGCGAGCAGGCGGGCAACCTCGGTGACCTGGACCGGGTCCGGCGCCGTCCGCGTGATCAGCCGCGAGGTGGGGATCACCTCCTCCTCGACCTGGGCGTCGAGCACGTCCATCGGCAGGGCCAGGAAGACCGGCCCGGTGGGGGGCGTGGTGGCGATCTTGATCGCGCGTCGCAGCAGCCGCAGCAGCGAGGAGGGATGCGTGACCTCCGCCGCCCACTTGGTGACCGGCTCCGCGATGGCCACCAGGTCGGCGGCCATCTGGGCGTCCATGGCCTCGTAGCGGAGGCCGGCGTTTCCCGCCAGGACGACGAGGGGCGCGTGGCCTCGCATCGCCTGGTACATCATCCCGACGCCGTTGCCGAGCCCGACGCCGCTGTGGAGCTGGACGATCGCAGGCCGGCGAGCGGCACGCGCGTAGCCATCGGCCATGGCCAGGGCCACGGTCTCGTGGAGGGCCAGGACGTAGTGCAGGTTGGGGTACTGGCCGAGAGCGTCCAGCAGGCCCTGCTCGACGGTGCCCGGGTTGCCGAACACGTAGCGCACGCCGTCCGCGAGGAGCTGCTCCAGGATGGCGACACGGCCGGGGCGCCCGCGCGCCCGCTCGGTCTCGGCCGGCGTCCGGAGGCTGTCGCCAATGGGCGTGGTCACGACCCGGTCGCCACCGGAACGCCGAAGCGGGCGAGGGGGACGCCGGCGCGGTTGGGGCCGCGCCAGCCGTAGTACCGGAGGCCGTTCTCCAGCACCTCGACCAGCAGCCGGCCGCACAGGTACGAGTCGCCGGTGGACCGCGCGGTGATGAACGGGTAGTCCACGATCACCGAGGTCTCGTGGCCGACGTTGCCGTGATACTGACCGTCTGGGCCGACCGCGTCGCGGAGGATGTACTCCAGGGGATAGGGCGGTGGGCCGATGTTGATGTCGGTGCCCAGGAAGCCGGTCCCGTCCTGGTAGTCGTACTCGATCGTGTGCCCGGTCACGTGACGGCCGCGGATGATGCTCTGCCGGTCCTCCTGGTTGCGCGCGAACGCGAGGCAGCTCACGCCATAGCACTCGGCGGCGATGGGCCGGTTGAGCTTGAGGAAGCCGAGGATCAGCTCGTGCACGCGATAGTTGTTGGCCAGGTCGATGATCGGGCCGCTGCCGCCGACGATCAGGACCGCGTCGTAGTCACGTTCGAGCTCCGCGACGACCTCGTCCAGGCGCCTGTTGTACGCCTCCATCTCGCGCAGGTAGTTGTGCGAGCTGCGGTAGGGCCGCTCGGGCAGCCAGGCCGACAGGTTGACGGGGCTCGAGAGCCGGTCGGACTGGCCGATGTCGCGTGTCTTGCGAGCGTTCTCCTCCGAGGTCACGGGGCGACCAAGGGGCGGGTCGACGAACGAGGGGTCCATGCTCACTGGCAGCGGCTGTGGCCGCTTGCCCCGGTTCGTTGCGAACACGACCTCGTATCCCTGCCTGTCCAGAGCGTCGAGCGGGCCGACGAGCTCCTCGCCCCAGAAACCCCACTCTGACAGGACGCACAGTATCCTCCGCGCCACGGCTGTAGTCCTCCACTGATCACACACCGGATCGCGGCAAGTCCCAGGCAGCACCGGAGGCGCGCGGCTACCAGTCAGCTCAGCTGCTCACGCCTCGGACGTCACCGGCTGTCCGCGCAGTGATTGTCATGCGTCCCGCCGCGAGCCGTCATGAAGGTTTGGTCACGGGAATCCGAACAGATCCCGTTCCGAGAGGACAGGCGAGCGGCTTCCGCCGAACTCGTGGCGCGGGCTGTCTGCTCGCCCTTACAGCCGCGATTGGCCCTGTCACCATCCGACCCACACCAACGCGGGCGCGGCCGCCAACCCACTCCCTCCCCTCAAAACGGGGAGGAGCTCTCACTCAGGCGGTTGCTCCGGCCTTCAGCCTGCCCAGGCGCTCGGGCACCTCGTAGATGAACCGGAGCAGCTCGTCGAGGAAGCCGACGACGGCCGTCGCATCCGGCCGTGTGACGGTGTCGAGGCCGTCGACCAGGGCGTGCGCCGAGCGTGGTCCTGAACAGGCGAATCTGGTGGGCCCACGCGATGAGGGTCCACCTGGGCGCGCGCGACTACGACCCCGGTCTCGGCCGCTTCGTCTCCGCCGATCCCGTCATCGACCACGGCGACCGCCGGGGCCCGTCAGCCCGCTGTTGGGTCGAACTCCGACCCGACCGGGCCAGGGCCGGCCTGCCCGGCCCCAGGGAGCGGTTGAACGCCGGTTCCCCTACGGCGCGATGGCCCTTCAAGCTGATGGACGAGTGACGGCGGTCGGGGACCTTCGAGGGCCTGAGGCTCAGCTGATGACCACGGCACCCGAGAGTGTCGAAGTCACGCCCCTTGCCATCGCCGTCCCTGACGCGGACCTGGCGGACCTCCGGGACCGCCTGGCC
>DASYBH010000091.1:0-3704 GCA_036500885.1 Candidatus Dormiibacterota bacterium | reverse complement strand
CAGGTGGTCAGCTCGCAGACCGCCGCGACCGTGACCCGCATGATGGAGTCGGTCGTCCAGCACGGCTCCGGCTACCTGGCGAGGGTCCAGGGCTTCGAGCAGAACGAGGCCGGCAAGACAGGCACCTCGCAGATGATCGAGGGCAATGGGTACTCGGCGACCCACGTGTGGGCCTCCTACGCCGGCTTCCTGCCCGCGGACAACCCGCGGTTCACGATGCTGGTGGTGGTCCGGCAGCCGGACAACGGCTCCGCCGACCACAACGAGGGCTATTACGTGTCCGCACCGGTCTGGAAGCGGATCAGCGAGCAGATCGTCCAGTACTGGCGCATAACCCCGGCCGGCGCCGCTCCGTCTAATTAAGGAGATGGAGCTCGGCATCCATGAGGTCCTGGAGGCGACGCGGGGCCGGCTCGCCGCAGGAGGGACCGGCGCGCGCTGCACCACCTACCACACGGACTCGCGGACGGTCCAGCCCGGCGGCTGCTTCTTCGCCCTGCGCGGGGCCGAGCTCGACGGGCACGCGTTCTGCGCGGACGCCGCGGCGCGCGGGGCCGCCGCCGTCGTCGTCGAGCGGGAGGTCACACCCCCGGCCGGCGCGGCGGTGGTGCGGGTGGCCGACACGTGGCGGGCGCTCTACGACCTCGCCGCGCACGTCCTGGACCGCGTGGCGCCGCTGGTCGCCGGCGTGACCGGCAGCAACGGCAAGACCTCCACCAAGGAGCTGGCCGCCGCGGTGCTGGGAACGCGTCACCGGGTGCTGCGGACCGAGGGCAACCTGAACAGCGAGACGGGCCTGCCGCTCACCCTGCTCAGGCTGGAGCGGGCGCACACGGCCGCGGTGCTGGAGATGGGCATGCAGGGGCCCGGCGAGATCGCCCGGCTGGCGGCGCTCGCCCGACCCACTGTCGGAATCGTCACCATGGTCGGCACGGTCCACCTGGAGTACTTCCCCGACCGCGATGCGCTGGCCAGGGCGAAGGGCGAGCTGGTGGAGGCGCTGCCGGCGGACGGCCTCGCGGTGCTCAACGCCGAGGACTCCTACTTCGACCTCCTGCGCGGGCTCAGCCGCGCGCCGGTGGTCAGCTTCGGCCTGGAGGCGGGCGACCTGCGGGCCGAGGGCTACCGAGCGCTGCCCGACGGCGGGTCGCTCCTGACCGTGGCGGGCGTGCCGGTCCGGCTGGGCCTGCGGGGCCGTCACCAGGCGCGCAACGCCCTCGCGGCCCTCGCCGCCGGCCGGTTCGCCGGCGTCCCGATCGCGGAGGGCGCCGCGGCGCTGGCGGACGTCGGCGTCGACCAGCGCCTGCAGGAGCTGCGGGCCCCGGCCGGCTACACGGTGGTCGACGACGCCTACAACGCCAGCCCGGAGTCGATGCTGGCGGCGTTCGAGACGCTTGCCGAACGGCCGCGCGCCGGCCGCCTGCTGGCGCTGCTGGGCGAGATGCGGGAGCTCGGCCCGGCGGCCACGGCGGCCCACGAGGACGTCGGCCGTGTGGCGCGGAAGGTCTTCGACCGGGTGGCGGTGGTCGAGACCGGCCACGGCCGCCTGCTGGCGGAGGCCGCGGGCGCGGACCTGGTGGCCGGCCGCGAAGCCGCGTTGCGCTGGGTGCGTGCCCAAGCGCGCCCCGGCGACGTTGTGCTTGTCAAGGCATCCCACGGGATCGGGCTGCACGAAGTCGTGCAGGATCTCGTGGCGACCGGTACACCAGTAGATAGCGACATCGATTCGTCTGGAGGCGCCAGTTGTTCCTCGACCTGACCATTCTTGCGGTCGCATTCCTCGCATCCGTCCTCCTCTACCCGCCGCTGATCCGCGCGTTCAGGCGGCTGCGCGTCCGCCAGGTGATCCAGGCTGAGCTCTCCAGCGAGCACCAGCGCAAGGCGGGAACCCCCACCGGTGGCGGCATCCTCTTCGTGAGCGCCGGCGTGGTCGGCGGCATCCTGGCCGTCCGCAACCACCCGGGCGCCCTCCCCGCGACGGTGGCCCTCATCCTCTACGGCGGCCTGGGGCTGATCGACGACCTGGCCAAGCTGCGCTTCGGCTCGATCGGCCTCGCCGCCCGGTACAAGTTCCCCCTCCAGGTGCTCTTCGCGATCCCGATCGTGGCCCTGGCGGCGGTGCAGCAGCACCCGAACCGCCTCGACCTGATCCACCAGTGGTACTTCTGGCCCATTGCGATCACCGCCGTGGTCGGCGCCGCCAACGCGGTCAACCTGACCGACGGCCTGGACGGCCTGGCCGGCGGACTCGCGGTCATCGCGATCCTGGGCGTCGTGTTCCTGATGCCGGCCGCCGTGCTCGAGAACCGGGGTGGGTTCGGCGAGCGGGCGGTCGCCATGTCGCTGACCGGCGGTGTGCTCGCCTTCCTCGTCTTCAACCGGCACCCGGCGCGGATCTTCATGGGCGACACCGGCGCGCTCGGGCTGGGCGCGGCGCTCTCCGCCATGGCGATCCAGCAGGGGTGGGTGCTGCTCCTGTTGGGCCTCGGCCTGGTCTTCGCACTGGAGACCGCGTCCGTCATCGCCCAGGTCAGCTATTTCAAGGCCACCGGCGGCCGCCGGCTCTTCAAGATGACCCCGATCCATTTCACGTTTCAGCTGGAGGGGTGGTCGGAGCGGCGCATCGCCTTCGCCTTCTGGGGCGCGGGCGCGGTCGCCGCCGTCTTCTCCGGTTGGATCGCGCACAGCCTGCTGTGATGCTCCCCCCAGCGGGGGGGCGCGCTCTCGTCGTGGGGCTGGGCCGCAGCGGCCTGGCCCTGGTCGATTTCCTGGCCGCACGGGGCGTGCTCGTGCGCGTGTGCGACCTCCGCCCGGCCGAGCGCCTCGGCGCGGTGCTGACCCGGCTGCCGGCGGACGTCGAGACCGTGCTCGGCGGGTACGACCAGCGTGCGCTGCACGGCTGCGCCGCGGTCTACGCCAGCCCGGGCGTGCCATGGGATTCGGACCTGCTGGAGCGGGCGCGGGCCGCCTCGCTGCCGGTCTCCAGCGAGATCGACCTCTTCATGCGGCTCTGCCCGGCCCCGATCGCCGGCGTGACCGGGACCAACGGCAAGACGACGACCACCGCGATGGCCGGCAGCGTCCTGGAGCAGGGGGCTCGGCCGGTGATGGTCGGCGGCAACATCGGCGAGACGGTGCTCGACCGGCTGGACGAGCTGACCTCCGATCACTGGGTCGTGCTGGAGCTGTCCAGCTTCCAGCTGGAATCGTGCGCCCACCCGCACGCTCGCATCGCGGTCGTGCTCAACCTCACGCCCGACCACCTGGACCGGCACGCCTCGATGGACGAGTACGTGGCCGCCAAGGCGCGCCTGCTCCGCGCCCAGGAGCCCGGTGACGACGCCCTGCTGAACGGGGCCGATCCCCGGTGTCGCGCGCTGGCGGCGCTGACCCCGGCGCGCGTCGGCTGGTTCGACGAGCACAGGCCCGTGCCGCCCGTGCGCCTGCCGGGCGAGCACAACCGGCTGAACGCGCTGGCCGCCGCGGCGATCGGCCGCGCCGCCGGGCTGGCCGACGAGGCGATCGAGGAGGGGCTGCGCCGCTTTCCCGGCGTCGAGCACCGCCTGGAGCTGGTCGGGGAGTGGGGGGCGGTGCGCTGGTACAACGACTCCAAGGCCACCAACCCCGACGCCGGCCTGGTCGGGCTGCGCGCGTTCGAGGGCCGGCCGGTGGTGCTCATCGCCGGCGGTTACGGCGGCGGCTTC
>DASYBH010000090.1:0-6837 GCA_036500885.1 Candidatus Dormiibacterota bacterium | reverse complement strand
GTGGTTCATCGGATGCCACTCTACCCAAACTGTGCCACGTTTCCAAGATTGCTGGCATATTTACACCGGGTCTGCCACGCGTACAATCGAGCTCAGAAGACGCGGGAGCTCCGTCGAGGGGCTGAGAGGGCCGAAAGGGCCGACCGCAACGAACCTGATCTGGGTAATGCCAGCGGAGGGAAGATATCGATGAGCACGGCGTATTCGGCCGCGGCCGAGGAGCCCGGCGGCGACCAGTTCCTCCGGGTCGAGCAGCACGGCATCGAGCCCATCCCGGAGCGTGAGCGGCATGGACGCGCGCGCGAGCTCGGCTTCCTCTGGGCGGGCGCCTTCGTCAACTACGGCAGCGTGCTGACCGCCAGCCTCGCGACCAGCTTCTTCGGCCTGGGCGTGTGGGACGGGCTGGCCGCCACCGTCGCCGGCACCCTGGCGGGCGCCGTCATCCTGGGTCTCCTCAGCCACACGGGCCCACGCTCCGGGCTGCCCCAGGTGGCGTACACCGGACGCGTGTTCGGACCGGCAGGCCTCCGCATCGGCGCCGTCCTGACCCTGTTCCTCGCCATCGGCTGGTTCGCGGTCGGCACCGTGATCGCCGCCCAGGCGGGGGTCCAGCTCCTGGCGCTGGCCGGGATGGGGGACGGCGCCGGCCGGCTCGCCTTCCCGCTCGTGGTCGTGGTGGCCGGGGTCACCGCCCTGGTGGCGGTCTACGGGCACGCCACCATCAGGACGTTCGAGGCGGTGGGAGCCATCGCCTTCGCCGTCCTGTCGCTGGTCCTCTTCGCGCTGCTCGCGCCGCGGTTCAACTGGACGGCCGGGCCGACGGTCGCGGGCGGGGACTACCTCGGGGCCTTCGTTCTCGGGGGCATGGTCTGCTTCGCGCTGGTCGCCTCCTGGTACCCGTTCGCCAGCGACTACTCACGCTACCTGCCAGCGGCGACGCCCGGCCGCGGGCTGACGTGGTGGCCGCTGGCCGGCGTCACGCTGCCGATGACGCTGCTCGGACTGTTCGGCCTCCTCCTGCCCACGATCGACCCGAAGCTGGCCGCCGACCCGAGCGGAGGCGTGCTCGCCGTCATCACCCGGCACGCGCCGGCGTTCGTGGCGCTGCCCTTCCTCGTCTTCGTGGTGCTGGGCGAGATCTGGGCCAGCTACCTGAACGTCTACACGGCCGGCCTGGCGACGCTGACCCTGGGCATCAGGCTCCAGCGCTGGCAGACCGCGCTCGGCAGCGGCGTCCTGGGCGCGCTCCTGGCGACGTACGCGGTCGTCATTCGCGACTTCCACACCGCCTACCAGCAGTTCCTGCTGCTGACCTACCTGTGGGCGCCGGCGTGGGCCGCGATCGTGCTGCTGGCCTTCAGGCTGGGCGGCGAGCGCCGGGCGGCGGCCGCCCTGGTGGCATGGGGCCTGGGCACCGCGGTCAGCCTGCTGTTCGTGAACTATCCGAACCTCAACCCCGGCTGGCACGTCTTCAACCAGCCGCTGATCGACGCCATCCACGGCGCCGACCTGTCCGGCCTGGTCAGCGTGGCGGTGGCGGCGGGCGCGTACCTGGTGCTGCGGCGCGCCGGACAGCCGGCGAGGGCGCTCGCGTGAGGCTCCCCGTCGCGCTGACGATCGCGGGCTCCGACTCGGGCGGCGGCGCCGGCATCCAGGCGGACCTCAAGACGTTCGCCGCCCTCGGGGTCCACGGCGCCAGTGCGATCACGGCGGTCACCGCCCAGAACACGCTCGGCGTCAGCGGCTACGTGGAGCTGTCCCCGGACATCGTGCGGGCGCAGATCGACGACGTGGTCTCGGACCTCGCGCCCACCGGCGCCAAGACCGGGATGCTGGCCAGCGCCGCGATCATCGACGTCGTGGCGGCCGCGGTCGAGGAGCACCGGATCGCCAACCTGGTGGTCGACCCGGTCATGGTCGCCAAGGGGGGCGCCCGGCTGCTGCGGGAGGACGCCGTCGAGGCGCTGCGCGCGCGCCTGCTGCCGCTGGCCGCCGTCGTCACGCCCAACCTGCCGGAGGCCGAGGTGCTGCTCGGGCGGACGATCGGCAGCCGCGCGGAACGGGAGCGGGCGGCGAGGGACCTGGTGGCCCTCGGCTGCCGGGCCGCCGTCGTCAAGGGCGGCCACGCCCGGCAGATGACGGGGGGAGATTCGGACGACGTGGTCTTCGACGGCCAGGAGCTGACGTGGCTGACCGGAGAGCGGATCGCCACGCGCAACACGCACGGCAGCGGGTGCGTCTTCTCGGCCGCCATCGCCGCGGGCCTGGCCCGTGGCCTCGGCATCCACGAATCCCTGCGCGAGGCCAAGGCGTTCATCGCGGGCGCGATCCGGGACGCGCTGGAGGTCGGACACGGCCACGGCCCGGTCAACCCGATGTGGCAGGTCGTAGTCTCACATTCGTGAGCGAGTTCCACTTCTCGCCGAGACCCAACCGCGCGGCCGAGATCCACTGGCAGCCGTGGTCCGCCGAAGCGTTCGAGCGGGCGACGGCCGAGGACAAGCCGATCCTGCTCTCCATCTCCGCGGTGTGGTGCCACTGGTGCCATGTGATGGACGAGACCAGCTACTCCGCCGACCGGGTGATCGAGCTGGTCAACCGGGAGTACGTGCCGGTGCGCGTCGACAACGACGTGAGGCCGGACATCAACCAGCGCTACAACATGGGTGGCTGGCCGACGACCGCCTTCCTGACGCCGCGGGGCGACATCCTGACCGGCGCGACGTACCTGCCGCCCGACCAGATGGCCGACGCCCTCGCCAAGGTCGCCTCCTACTACCGGACCAACAAGCCGGAGATCGTGGCCAGGGTGCTGGAGGGACGCCGGCGGGCGGGCGCCGCCGTGGCCGCGAGCGCCGGGTCGCTGGATCGCGGCCTGGTCGACCGGGTCCTGGGCAGCGTCGAGACCGCGTACGACCCCGAGCACGGCGGCTTCGGGCCGGCGCCCAAGTTCCCGCAGACCGACGCGATCGCGCTGCTGGCCGAGCAGTCGATCCTCAAGGGTGAGCCGCGCCTGATGGAGATGGCCCGGCACACGCTCGCCCAGATGGCCGGCGGAGGCACGTACGACCAGGTGGAGGGCGGCTTCTTCCGCTACTCGACCACAGCCGACTGGAGCGTCCCGCACTTCGAGAAGATGCTGGAGGACCACGGCGGCCTGCTGGTCGCGCTGGCGCTGACCGGCCAGGCGGAGATCCTCGACGACGCCGCGCGCTACCTGGACACCGTGCTGCGCGACCCGGCGACGGGGCTGTACGCGGGCAGTCAGGACGCGGACGAGGACTACTACGCGCAGGATCTCGCCGGCCGCCGCGAGCGAACGGCGCCGTACGTGGACCGGCGCGTCTACGCCGCCTGGAACTGCGGCCTGGCGATCGCGTACCTGCGGGCGGACCTGACGCTCGGCCGCCCCGAGTTGCGGGAACGGGCGAGGACGCTGCTGGAGCGGCTGTTCACCGATCTCGGCACGCCCGAGGGCGACCTGCGCCACACCGTCGACGGCGGCGGCCAGCTCGGCGACCAGGTGTGGGGCCTGTGGGCGGCGACGCGCGCGGCGGCGGCCGGGCTCGGAGACGAATGGCGGGAGCGGGCACTGGCGCTGGCCGGGCGACTGGAGGCGGCGTACGCCGATCCCGAGCTCGGCGGCTACTTCGACCACGAGGGTGGCGACCGGCTGGGCCGGCTCGAGGAGCGCGTCAAGCCACTCCCCGACAACGCGGTCGCGGCGATCGCGCTCTCCGAGCTGGACGCCCTGCTGGGCGACCCCGAGCTCGGCCTGCGCAGGCGAGCCGCTCGCGCCCTGGAATCGGTGGCCGCGCTGCCGCCTCGCTACGGCATCATGGCGGCGGTCTTCGCGCGGGCACTCGACCGCGTGCTTCGCGAGCCGGTCAAGCTGACCACGCTCGACCCGGAGCTCGCACGCTCGCTGCTCGCCGCATACCCTTACGCGGTGATCGAGCGATCGGGCGACGATCGGGCGGTGCTCTGCATCGGCACGACCTGCCTGCAGCCCACCCGCAGCGCGGAGGAGCTCACCCGGGCCGTGGGAGTCCTCACCACCGTGCGTGGCTGAGAGCCGGCGGCGGTTCCGCAAGCGCGTCGACGCCGCGCTCGAGAACCCCCGCCTCCAGCAGGCGCTGACCGGTGCGATGACCGGCCTGCGCACGGTGCGCGAGCGCAGCTTCCAGTCCTACGACTTCGAGGCCGGCCGGGACGAGCTGAAGCGGCGGCGGCGCGCCAACCTGCCCCGCCTGCCCGAGCTGGTCCAGCAGTTCCGGGAGCGGCTGGAGGCCGCCGGCGGCCGGTTCCACCTGGCTCGCGACGCCGCGGACGCGCGCCGCGTCATCGGCGACATCTGCCGGGAGGCGGGCGCCGGCATCGTCACGAAGAGCAAGTCGATGGCCACCGAGGAGATCGGGCTCAATCGCCACCTGGAGTCCCTCGGCATGGAGGTGGTGGAGACCGACCTGGGCGAGTACATCGTCCAGCGGCTCGGCCAGCACCCGAGCCACCTGCTGGCGCCGGCGATCCACCTCGCGGTCGAGGACTGGGCCGACGAGCTCGGCGTCGAGCCTGACCGGGACGCGATCATGGCCCACGCTCGGAACGCGCTGCGGGAGAAGTTCATCGGCGCTTCGGTGGGCATCAGCGGCGCCAACGCGGCGATCGCCGAGACGGGCACGGTGATGATCGTGACCAACGAGGGCAACGCCGACCTGACGATCACCCTGCCCCGCGTCCACGTCGCCGTGTTCGGCATGGACAAGGTGATCGCCAGCCTCGACGACGCGGTGGCGATCCTCCGCATGCTCCCGCGCTCGGCGACGGGCCAGGTGATGAGCTCGTACGTGAACTGGGTGACCGGTCCCTCGCGCTCCTCCGACATCGGCTTCCAGGCGGTGATCGGTGCGCACGGACCGCGCGAGATGCACTGCGTGGTGCTGGACAACGGGCGCACGGAGATGCTGGCGGACCCGCTCTTCGCGGACGCGCTGACGTGCGTGCGCTGCGGCGCCTGCTCCAACGCGTGCCCCGCCTTCATGGCGGTCGGCGGCCACCAGTTCGGGCACATCTACACCGGTCCGATCGGGCTGGTGCTGACGCCGTTCCACCACGGCATGGCCGCCGGCGAGCTGCCGAACTCGCTGTGCACCCAGTGCAACGCCTGCCAGGAGATCTGCCCGGTCGACATCCCTCTGCCGCGCCAGATCCTGGAGCACCGGCGGCGGGGACACCGGAAGACCCTCGCCAAGCGAGCGCTGCTGCAGCTGTGGACGCGGCGGCGCCTGGCACAGGCCGCCATGCGCCTGGCCGCGCCCCTCAACCGGGTGGCGCAGGTGGGGCCGGCGCCGCTGGCCGCGCGGCCATACCGCTCCCGGGTGCGGCCGGGCGCCGGGGATGCGCCGGTCACCGTGTTCGCGTCCTGCCTGGTCGACCGCATGCTGCCGGAGGCCGGCGTGGCGCTGGAGCGCATCCTGCGGGCCGCCGGCCACCGGGTGGAGTTCCCCAGTGAACAGTGGTGCTGCGGGCTGATGGCCAGCAACGCCGGCGACTTCCCGGGTGGCGCCCGTCTGTTCGACCAGCTGGTGGCGGCGCTGGACGGCTCCTCGGGCCCGATCGTGACGCCGTCCGCGTCGTGCTTCGGCGCGGTGACGATCGACTCGCCCGAATGGGCCGCGACGGCCCGCGACGGCGCCAGGGCGGCGGCGGTTCGCGAGCGGATGCGCGACTCGACCCGCTTCGTCCTGGAGCTGCTGGAGTCGCGGCCGGAGCTGGTGCGGCCGGCGCCGGGCGTCCGGGTGGCGTACCACGACTCCTGCCAGACGAAGCGCCAGCTCGGGCTGGTCGCGGAGCCCCGGCGGGTGCTGGCGCTCTGCGGCTACGAGGTGGTCGACCTGCCCGACATCGCCAACTGCTGCGGGTTCGGCGGCACGTTCTCGCTGGACTGGCCGGAGGTCGCGGACCGGATGGCGCAGTGGAAGCTCGACGCGGTGGCCAGGACCGGCTGCGCCGTCGTGGCGTCCGACAACCCCGGCTGCCTGGTGCACGTCGGTGGCGCGGCGCGGCGGAGAGGGCTGGCCCTCCGCGTCGCGCACGTGCTGGAGCTGGTCGCGGACCGGCTGGTCGAGTAGCGATGGAGGTGGACTTCCTGCTCGTGGCGGACCGCGCGGAGGCGGTCAACGGCAAGCTCTACCTGCTGGGCGGCGGCTGGGACCGGATCAGCCTCGCGCAGTTCCCCGGGCAGGCCAACTTCGACCTGGCGCTCGGCGTGCTGGTGGGCTACACGGAGACGAACGAGCGCCACGAGTTCTCGCTCACCCTGGAGGACGACGACAACCAGGTGGTCCTCGGCCCGATCACCGGCCAGTTCGAGCTGGGCCGGCCCCCGGGGCTGAAGCCGGCGCAGGCGCAGCGGTTCATCGTGGCCGTGCGCGGCCCCTTCCCGCTGGCGAGCCCGGGCTGCCATCACTGGGTGCTGGCGCTGGACGGCCGGCCGGCGGGCCGGACGACGTTCTGGGCCGACCCGATGGCCGGCCACACCCCGTGAGGCGGCGGGATCGACCGGGCTGAGGCCCGGCCCGCATCGACCGGCGTGGCCAGCGGTGCGGTGTCCGGCCGCGGCGCCGCGCACCGCGGGCCGGTCGCGGACCGCACCTCCCCCCCTCATCTGCCGGGGGGGCAAGTCGTCTTCCTTGATCCGCGCACGTGCGGGTGAGCCGCGGGACGCCGGACGCCGACCCGCTCGCGCTGTGGACGCTGGTCGCGGGCAACGGCGTTCGCTGGCTCGGCATCGGCTTCTTCGTGCCGTTCCTGCCGCTCTTCATCGGCGGCCGAGGC
>DASYBH010000089.1:0-7969 GCA_036500885.1 Candidatus Dormiibacterota bacterium | reverse complement strand
CTGGCTCGACGGGGATCAATTGGCCCCTCCCCCCTCGCGTCACGGGGGACGTGGGTCGGCCACGACCCGGAGGGGGGCGCTCAGATCGGTCTCGGCGATGAGCGCGCCCGGATCTGACGAAGCGACCCCCTCCGGCCGCTGGGGCGGCCACCTCCCCGGCGAGGGGGGAGGGGCCAAGAGCACGAAGGCGCACGAAGGAATTGCGGATCTGGGGATCGGCTAGAGTGCTGAGGCTGACCTCGAAGCCCTTCGTGCTTCAGACCAATTAGGGAGAGCGCAGGCTCGATCCAGCAATCACTCATCCAGAGGAGGCTTGTCCCATGTTCGATCTCTCGGGTAGGGTCGCGGTGGTCACGGGCGCGTCGCGCGGTCTCGGCCGCGAGGACGCCCTGACGCTCGCGCGGCTCGGCGCCGACGTGGTGATCACCGACATCCTGATCGAGGACGACCCCAACCTCCAGACCACGGCCGAAGGCGCCAACTCCTTTCTGGCCCAGGTGGCGACCAGCCAGGGCTGGGTCTACTCGAACGCGACAGCGGAGGAGATCCGGCAGATGGGCCGGCGCTCGACGGCCATCAAGATGGACGTGACCAACCGCGAGCAGATCCGCGAGGTCTTCGCGCAGGTCAAGGAGCAGTTCGGGCACATCGACATCCTGATCAACAACGCGGCGACCCTGGACCACACGGCCCAGATCCCGAACCAGGACTACCGCCTGTGGGACCGCGATATCGCGGTCAACCTGACCGGCTCCTTCAACTGCACGAGGGAGGTCTGGCCCTACCTGGTCGAGAATCGCTGGGGTCGCCTCATCTACATGTCCTCCGTTGCGGGCACGCTGGGGGGCTTCGGACAGGCCAGCTACTCGGCGACCAAGGCGGGCCTGCTCGGCCTCGCGCGCACCGCGGCCCTGGAGGGCGGCCGGCACGGCATCACGGCGAACGCCATCGTCCCGGGCATCATCATGACGGAGGCAGGGCGCGCCGCCGCGGACACCAACCCGGTGTACGAGCGCTTCAAGAACCGCACAGTGTTCAAGCGGTTCGGCGAGCCGGAGAACATCGCCGCCACGATCGGTTTCCTCTGCTCCGAGGAGGCCGGCTACATCACGGGCGTGGCGATCGAGGTGGCCGGCGGCATCCCGCTGTTCACGGCCTGACGGATGGGCGAACTGGTCGACGTCGTTCGAGAGGGCGGGGTGGCGCGCGTGGTCATGCAGCGCGCGGGCAACAACTCGATCGCTGCGGACCTGATGAGCGAGCTCCGGGCGGCATTCGAGGAGCTCGGCGCCGACCCGGACTGCCGGGCGGTCGTCCTGCAGAGCGCGTACGAGCGCTACTTCAGCGTGGGCGCCGACCTGGGCGCCATGGGTGGCATGGACCGCTCGGCTCCCGACGCGGAGGAGCGGATCGTCGAGATGATGCGGGCGAGCGGCGCCGGCTTCGACGCGATCGCGGCCTGCCCCAAGCCGGTCATCGCGCGCATCAACGGGCACGCGCTGGGTGGCGGCTGCGAGCTGGCGCTCTGCTGCGACTACCGGATCATGGTCGAGGACGGCCGCTCCCGGATCGGCCAGACGGAATCGGCGCTGGGCATCATCCCGGGCGCCGGTGGCACGCAGCGCCTGGTGCGGCTGATCGGCAGGGCGAGGGCGCTCCCGCTGCTGTACGAGTCGGTCCGGCTCTCGGCGGCCGAGGCCGAGACGGTCGGGCTCGTCAACCGCGCCGTGCCGTCCGACGGGCTGGACGCCGCCGTCGACGAGCTGGCGGGCCGGCTCGCCAGTGCGGCCACGCTGGCGATCGCGCTGATCAAGGACGCGGTGAACCGCGGCCAGGACCGCACGCTGGAGGAGGGTCTCGAGATCGAGGCTCGCAACTTCGCGCGCTCCGCGCTGAGCGAGGACGCGGTGATCGGCATCGTCTCGTTCCTCCAGAAGACGAAGCCCGAGTTCAAGGGCCGGTGAGGCGGCCGCGTCCGGGTCTCAGGCGATCGGCCTGAGACCCATGGGCGCGACCCGCTGGCGGACGACCTCCATCGCCTGCAGCACCCGCCGCTCCTCCTGGCCGGTGAAGCGGATGACGAGCTCCCTGGACTGGTGGTTGGGGTAGGAGCCGACGGACACGTCGGCGTGCGAGACCTCCAGCTCCCGCATGACCGGGTAGAAGCGGGCCTCGGCCGCGAACACGAAGCGCAGCTCGCGCACGATCCCGGCGGAGCGACCGGTCAGGAACTCGGGCGCCAGCTCCTCCGTGAAGATCCCGCGGAGCTCGCTCGGCACGCCGGGGAGCACGAACAGCCGGCCGCCTGCGACCTGGAACATCAGTCCCGGCGCCATGCCGCGGCGGTTGCGGAAGACGTGCGTGGGCTCCGCGGGGATGCGAGCCATGCGCCGGTTGCCCTCGGTGACCTGAGACGACTCGATCAGCCCGGCCTCGTGCATGCGCGCGACCCTGCGCTCGATCCGCTCCAGCACGGGCTGCCACATCACCATCTCGCGCCCGAGCGCGGCGGCGACCGCCTCGAAGGTGCGGTCGTCTGGCGTGGGCCCGAGGCCGCCCGAGCAGAAGACGTCCTCGACCTCGGGGTCGCAGAGGTCCCGGCGCATCTGCTCGACGATCTCCTCCTGACGGTCGGCGACGACGGTGATGCGCTTGAGCGGGAACCCGAGCAGACGCAGCTGCTCGGCCATCCAGTGCGAGTTGGTGTCCAGGGTGAAGCCGGCCAGCAGCTCGTCTCCGATCGCGATGATGGTCGATGCCACGACGCGGTTATAGCAGCCCACACAGAGATCGCCGATCGAAGATCCCTAAAATGGCCGCTGTCCGTTGATTGACGTTAAGGGGCTGACCAGGCACTACGAGGGCCGGCCGGTGATCGCTGACCTCACCTTCTCCGTTCCGCGTGGACAGGTGCTCGGCCTCCTCGGCGCCAGCGGCGCCGGCAAGTCGACGACGCTGCGGATCCTCACCGGCTACCTCGGCGCCACGTCGGGAACGGCGAGCGTGGCGGATCGCGACGTCGTCGCGCAGTCGCGCGAGGCGCGCCGGCGCCTGGGCTACGCGCCCCAGACGGTGGCCCTCTATCCCGAGATGCGCGTCGCGTCCTACCTGGACGCGATGTGCCGCCTTCGCGGCGTGCGGCCCGGCGTCAGGCGGTTCAGGGTGGACCAGGCGCTCGCGACGTGCGGGCTGGCCGACCGCCGCCGTGAGATCATCGGCCGCCTGCCCGGGATCGCTCGCCGGCGTCTCGGCCTGGCCCAGGCGGTCGTCCACGATCCCGAGGTGCTCCTCCTGGACGACCCGGCGGCGGGGTTGGACGCCGAGCAGGCCGGGGAGACGCGCGACCTCGTCGCGGAGCTCGGCCGGCAGCGCACGGTCGTCCTGGCCAGCCGCGCCCTCGCGGACGCCTCCGCCGTGTGCGACCGGGCGCTGGTCCTCCGGCAGGGCCGGGTGGTGGCGGACGATGCGCCAGCGGAGCTCGGGCGCCGGCTCGGTCAGGGCCAGAGAGAGGTGGTCGCGCTGGTCCGTGGCGACCCGGCCGGGGTGGAGCGTCACGTCCGGAGCATCGACGGCGCGGCGAAGGTGGCGCTCGCCGATCTGGGCGACGGCGACCACCGCCTCACGGTGACCGGGGATCGCGAGGACCTGCAGGACGCGGTCGCCAGGGTGATCGTCGAGCACGGCTTCCGCCTGAAGGAGCTCAGCTCGCGGGCGGCCCGCAGCGACGACGCCCTCCTCGACCTCTTGACGGAGGATTCCTCGTAGTGACGGAGGGAGGGCGAACCGGCCGGGGGCGACGCAGGGACCGCCGCCGGCAGCCGGCTCCGGAGTCGTCGCCGGCGGCTGATCCGGCGTCAGAGCCCTCCGCCGAGACCGAGGAGGCGGAGGCGGGCGGCTCGGAGCCCATGACCGTCGGCGAGGCGGCGCCAGCCGGCGAAGCGCCGCCGTCCGCCGCCAAGACGCCGCAGCCGGCCACGGAGGCGTCGCCGCCCACGGCCAAGACGCCGCCGCCAGCCGGCGAGACGCCGCCGCCCGCTACTGAGGCGCCGCCGCCCGCCGCGGAGACGCCGCCACCAACCGCCGAGGCGCCCGCCACCGAGGCGCCGCCGCCCGCCACCGAGGCGCCGCCACCAACCGCCAAGACGCCGCCGCCAACCGCCAAGAAGCCGCCGCCCGCCACTGAGGCGCCGCCACCCGCCGCCGAGAAGCCGCTGGCGGCCCCTCGGGCTGCGGTTGCGCCCGTCCAGGCGCCCGAGCCGGCCGGTCGGTCGGCATACGACGCGCTCTGGGACACGGGCCTGCTCAACGTGCTCACCCTCGCTCGCGGCGGGCTGGCGGCGCTCTTCCTGTCGCCGGTCGCCTATGTGGTCGGTGTGCTGGTCATCGTGCCAACCAGCCTCTACGGCTACGGGCCGCAGGTGAACAGCGGCATGCCCTTCACCATGGCAGGCGTGTTCAACTGGGTCGCCCTGGCGATGGTGTTCCTCACGCCGCTCGCCACCATGCGGCTCCTGGCGGGTGAGCGGCGCTCCGGGACGCTGGAGCAGCTCCTGACCTCTCCGGTGCGGTGCTGGGAGCTGGTGGTCGGAAGGTGGCTGGCGGGCCTCCTCCTCTTCCTCGCGGCGATCGCCTTCACGCTCGTGTACGTCGTGCTTGTCTCCCTCCACCAGCGGGAGGTCGATTACGGAGCGATCGTCACCGGCTACATCGGTGCGATCCTCGTCGGCGCCGCGTGGGTTGCGCTCGGCCTGCTCGCCTCCAGCCTGACGCCGAACCGGGTGGCCGCCGCGATCGCCGGCATCGCGATCCTCCTCGCGTTCCAGTACCTGTTCGGTGCGCTGTCGGTGTTCCTGAGCGCGCCGCTCTCCGACCTCTTCGAGTACGTGAGCGCCGCCAACCGCGCCCAGTCGTTCGACAACGGGCAGCTGGTACTCCGCGACGCGGTGTACTTCCTCACCGTCACCGCGGGCGCGCTCTTCCTGGCGACCCAGGCGCTCGCTTCGAGGCGGTGGCGCCGGTGACGCGCTGGGATCGCAGCCTCGCCCTGGCCTGCGCGGTGGTGGGCGTCCTCCTCCTCCTGACGACGCTCAGCTTCGTGATCGTCGACCGCGGGCTGAGCCAGCGGACCGCCTTCCTGCTGTTCGCGGGGCTGGCGCTCGCGATCATCTATATGCTCCTCGACCCGGGCGCGGTCATCGCGCTGGCGCGGGACCGCCGCAGCCGCGCCGGCTCATGGGCCGTGCTCGCCAGCGCCGTGGTCGCCGGCCTGCTGATCGGCATCAACGTGGTCGCTTCGCGGAGCACCCAGGCCACCGACCTGACGCGAGCCGGGCTCTACACGCTGTCGTCGCGCTCGGTGACGGTGGTCGATCGGCTCGACACGGACCTGGTGGTCACCGGCTTCTACCGCTCGGACGAGCAGGCGACGAAGCGCGACGTCCAGACGCTGCTGAACCTGTACCAGCAGCGGAGCCCACACATCAAGGTGCGCTTCCTCGACCCCAACCAGGCGGGCGGGCTGGCGCTCAGCCTCGGGGTCAAGACCTCGGGCAGCATCGTGCTCCAGTACCGGAACAAGGCCCCGGTCGTGCTCAACCTCGCCGAGCAGAACGAGTCGAGCCTGACCGGCGCCATCCTGCGCCTGGAGTCGACCCGGTCGCCCACGGTCTGCTGGGCGACCGGCGACGGCGAGCGCAGCCTCGAGGACACGAACGAGGTCAGCGGCTACTCCGCCGTCGCGGACCTGCTGCGCGGCTCCGACTACCGGGTCCAGAACCTGCTGCTGGTCCAGCAGGGCGTCCCCGCGAGCTGCGACGTGCTGGTCGTGCTGCAGCTGAGCCGGCCCATCAGCGATGCCAGCGTGACGGCGATCCGCGACCATCTGGCACGCGGCGGCAAGCTGCTGCTGGCCATCGACCCCTGGCTCGACGCCAGGATCGTGACGAGCGCCAACGCCGTCCTGAGCCAGTACGGCGCAGGGTTCGACGGAGGCCTCGTGATGGAGCCCGACACCGCGCACGCCGCGGCCGGCGACTCCACCGTCCCGGTCGTCTACAGCTGGGGATCCTCGCCGATCACGAAGGACCTCGACCGGCGCTACGTGTTCTTCCCGCTGACGACCGCGATCACCGGCGGCGGCGCCGCCGGCGTGAGGGCGGTCAACCTGGCATCGACCAGCGAACGGTCGTACGTGATCCCCCAGGAGCGGACCGTCCTGGACCGGCGCGCGACCGACAGGCCCGGCCCGTTCGTGCTGATGCGGTCGCTCGAGGAGCACCGCCCGGCCGGGACGACCAGGATCGTGATCGCCGGCACGTCCGCGCTGGCCGAGAACCGGACCCTGCCCCCGTCGGCGTCCAGCTCCAACCAGGACCTTCTCCGCGCGTCGCTGGACTGGCTGACGCAGCAGGACTCCCTGATCGCCATCGGGCCCAAGCCTCCGGCCGCCCAGCCGCTGTCGCTCAGCGGGACTGACCAGCGCCTGAACGCCGTGTTCACGGTGGGCGTGCTGCCCCTGCTGGTCCTCATCGCCGGGAGCCTCGTCCGTGCCCGGCGACGAGCCATCTGAGGCGCCGAAACTTCGACAGGTCCCAGGGTGGCCGGAAGCATGGACTTTTTCCGAGTGTCCCAGTGCATCTTTCCAGGATCACCGAGCCCCGACCAGAAACCCGAAGGGCTGGCCCGGAGGCTCCTGAAACGCCATGGAGAAGAGCCGGTTTCCGGAAGGGACCCCGTCCCGCTTGCGTCGACCGTACGTCGCGCACCCGAGCCGTGCGATATTGACATGTCGCGTTAAGGATGGTGCGTCGTATACCCTATCGATCGGCAACCCGAGCTTCGATGGCTCCGGCTGGTCCGCCTCGGAAGGCGGGCGAACGGCCGGAGTGCGTCATCTCCGGTGTCGCGGTCGGCGGGTCGACCAGGCGCCGGCCGAGCCTCCGGCGAAGCCGTCACCTAGTTCTGGACGTGTACGCGTGCAGGCAAGAGATATCAAAGGAAACGAGGGTGTGAATTGATGGACTCGAGCGTACTGCTGGCGATCGGAGGTGGTGCCGTCGCCGTTCTCTTCGCGGTGGTTCTCATCTTTGCCGTGCTGCGCCAGCCGCCCGGCAACGCCCGCATGGTCGAGATCGCCTCTGCCATCCAGGAGGGCGCCAGCGCCTACCTGAACCGGCAGTACACGGTCATCGCGATCATCGGCGCCGTGATCGCCATCATCATCGGGTTTGCCCTGAGTTGGACCACGGCCATCCTCTACGTGGTCGGCGCGGTCTGCTCGGCGATCGCCGGCTACGTCGGCATGAACGTCTCGGTTCGGGCGAACATGCGCACCGCGGAGGCGGCCCGCGAGGGAACGGGCAAGGCCCTCTCGACGGCGTTCCGCGGCGGCGCGGTGACCGGCTTCATGGTGGTCGGGCTGGGCCTGCTCGGCGTCGCCGTCTCCTACCTGTTCACGCACAACACCGACGCCCTGGTCGGCCTCGGCTTCGGCGCCTCGCTCGTCTCGGTGTTCGCCCGTCTCGGCGGCGGCATCTTCACCAAGGCCGCCGACGTCGGAGCCGACCTGGTGGGCAAGGTCGAGGCCGGCATCCCCGAGGACGACCCGCGCAACCCCGCGGTCATCGCCGACAACGTCGGTGACAACGTCGGCGACTGCGCCGGCATGGCCGCCGACCTCTTCGAGACCTACGCGGTCACCGCGGTGGCGGCGATGCTGCTGGGCTCTCTGACCTTCAAGAACGGCGACGGCAGCCCGCGACTGGCCTTCATCATCTACCCGCTGATCCTCGGCGGCATCAGCATCGTGGCCTCGATCATCGGCACCTTCGCGGTCCGCTCGCGCGCCGGCAACGTCGAACGCGCGCTCTACCAGGGCCTGATCGTCTCCGGGGTGCTGGCCGGGCTCGCGTTCATCCCGATCACCTACTGGATGATGAACAACCTGACGTTCAAGGGCGGAGGCGCCGCG
>DASYBH010000088.1:0-1671 GCA_036500885.1 Candidatus Dormiibacterota bacterium | reverse complement strand
CTACAACGGCCCGATCCCCGGCGGCGGCTCGGTGATCAGCGACAAGGTGCAGGTCGTCCTCGAGGTCGAGGCGGTCCTCGAAGCCTGAGCCATCCCCCCTCTTCGGCCAGCGGGGTGCCTCGCAGGCGCCCCGCCGGCCGGCTCTACCCGCACCGCTGGCGGTGCGGCCGAAACGGGTCAGGGGGGCGTCGTCGATCCGTAGAGCATCCCCCAGACGCTCTGCCGGTGGCCGAACAGCCACTGGCGGATCTTGTCAGGGTTGGTGTGCTTCCAGAACCAGAAGCCCCTGGTGGGCACCTCCTCGCCGGTGCCCTTCGCGAACTGCTCCTCGCTGTCCGTGACGAGGGCGTCCACCGCCTCGGGGATCGACTTCGGCAGCGCGTAGTAGCCCTCGGCGTGCATCACCGTAACCATGAAGTCGAACGCCGGCCGGCCGCCCGGCTCCACGCTCCAGTCCACGGCGTCCAGGTGGCCATCCATGATCTCCAGCTGGTTGAGGAGGTGCGACTGCTCGCGCACCAGGTTCGCGATGAACTGGAAGCACTGCTTCGCGACGCCCACGAGGATCGCCACGTACACCGTGTACAGGCCCATCCCCGGGATCAGCGAGGTGACCGCGACCGCCGCGTCCAGGGCCGCGCTGGCCTGGTTCATCTGCTTGTCGACCTCGGTCGTCCCCTCCGGGTGCATCACCTTGAAGGCCGCCTGAAGCAGCTCGATGGACGCCGAGACCTTGTGCGCGGCCTCGATCATGGGCTCGTAGTGCTCGATCAGCTCGTTGAGGTGCGACTCCTCCGCGGTGAGCTTCGTCAGCATGAAGCCGGCCTTGCTGCGGGCGTCCAGGATCGCGGAAGCGACGATGAGCGAGGTGCCGACGCAGCCCTGGATCTTCTCCAGCATCGCGTCGTCCTTCTTCAGGAACGCCGCCCGCTGGAGGTCGGCCATGCTCTCCGGGATGCCCTGGACGCTGTCCAGCGCATCGCTCATCTGCTGCTGCTGTCGCTCCAGCTCGGCGCGAGCCGCCGCCCTGCCGGCCAGGTCCACGTTCTTGCTGGCGTCGACGAACGCCTGGTACCAGACACCCGCCTGGTTGGCGGCCGTCTGGTCCAGCGCCGCGTCGCCCCTGGACTGGAGCGTCGGCTCGACGCTGTGGGCCTGGCGGATCAGGTCCTCGGCCGCGCTCCGGGCCGGGTCCCCCTCGCCGAGCTGCCGCGCATCGGTGCCGAGCTGATTGGTGAAGAATCGCTCCGCGACGAGCAGCTCCGAGAACGTGGAGACGGTGAAGCTGCCAAGCGCCACCGAGCTGGCGGCGGCGGGAGGAGCGGCCGGGCCCTGCCGCTGGACGACCGGCGAGCCCGGCCCGTCGCCATTGCGCGATGGCCGGTCACCCGCCGCCGCCACCCGTGCGAGTGGGCCCGAATTCATCGAGCCCGGCGGCGCCTCGTCCAGCCGGGAGGGCTCGGTGAGCAGCCGGCTGACCGCCTCGTTGCCCGCCAGCCGCTGCAGCGTGGAGACGTCGGCGCCCGGCCCGCGGAGGACGGGCGGCTGCCCGGGCCGCGCCGGCGCCGGGGAGGCAACAACAGGTGACTTCTTCTCGCGTCTCTTCACTGGCCACTCCGGAACGCTGGGCGGGACCGCGATCCAAGGTAGACCCGGGCATCGTCCGGTTCA
>DASYBH010000087.1:0-6349 GCA_036500885.1 Candidatus Dormiibacterota bacterium | reverse complement strand
GGCGACGGGCAGCCCGACCAGCACCGACCGATCGATCTCCGGCGCCAGCGGCAGCGACTGCAGCACGCCGATGACGGTGAACCAGCGCCCGCCGAGATAGACCTGGGTCGGCGCCTCCAGGTCGACGACACCCAGCCGCTGGGCGGCCACCCAGCCCAGCACGACCGCCGGGTACCGCTCGCTCGCCGCGTTCAGCCACTGGCCGCGAGCGAGGGAGCCGCGGAGCGTGCCGAGCAGGCTCAGGTCCGTCCAGCGCACGGCGAGGCCCGACGTGTTGGTGGCCGGGACCTGGTCGGTCCGGCGCACCGTCGCGCCCTGCACGACGCCCGTGGAGGAGACGGCCTGCACCGAGTCCAGCCGGCCGATGGTCGCCGGCGCCTCGTGGGGAAGCTGGGCCGCATCGCCGAGGAAGGTGTTGCCCGGCGCGGCCGTCAGCAGGTTGGTCCCGAGCTGGTCGAGCTGGGCGAGCAGGTTGGCCCTCGACGACTCGGAGACGCCGAGCACCGCGACCATCGCCGCGATGCCGATCGCCACCCCGAGGGCCGACAGCGAGGCCCGCAGGCGGCGCGTGCGCAGGCCCATCGAGCCCAGGCGCAGCAGCTCGCCGGGGTGGACGCGACTGGCGGTGAGCCCTCCGATCGCCACGTCAGCGCACCCCCGTGTCGCGCACGATCCGCCCGTCGTCGATCTCGACCTGGCGCGGCGTCGCGGCCGCCACCTCCCGGTCGTGCGTGATGACCGCGATGGTGGAGCCCTCGTCGTGCAGCTCGTGGAGCAGCGCGAGGAGCGACGCGGCCGAGGCCGAGTCCAGGTTGCCGGTCGGCTCGTCGGCCAGGACCAGCGCCGGCCGGTGGACGACCGCGCGGGCGATCGCCACGCGCTGGCGCTCGCCACCCGAGAGCTGCGCCGGCCGGTGCTTCAGCCGGTGGCTCAGCCCCACGCGCTCCAGCGCCCGCCGGGCGGCGGCCCGCCGCTCCCGGAGCGGCAGGCCCGTGTACAGCAGCCCGTCGGCGGCGTTGTCCAGGACCGACATCCCGTCCAGCAGGAAGAACTGCTGGAACACGAACCCGATGCGGCGCGCGCGCACCGCCGAGAGCTGCCGGTCGCCGAGCACGGACGTGTCGTGGCCGGCGATGCGGACGGTCCCCGCGTCCGCCGTGTCGAGCGTCCCCATCACGTGCAGCAGCGTCGACTTCCCGGAGCCGGACCGCCCGACGATCGCCAGCATCTCTCCCTCCCGTACCGCGAGGCTCACCCCGCGCAGCGCCTCCACCGGGGGATCGCCCGGATAGCGCTTGACCACGTCGATCAGCTCGACGACGTTCATACCGACGGCGCCAGCACCCTGAGCCCCTCGACGAGGCCGGGGCCGGAGATCTCCACCAGGCCGTTGGAGAAGATGCCCGTCTGGACCGGCAGCCGGCGATGGCGACCGTCCGCGGTCTCGACCGCGTAGCCGCCGCCGGACAGCGCCAGCAGCGCCGTGATCGGCACGGTCAGCACGTTCTGGCGCGAGGCTCTGGTGACGGAGACGGTCACGCTGGCGCCGTCCAGCCTGGCCGCAGCGGCGTCGTCGGCCAGCTTGACGGTCACCGGGATCGTCGTCTGCTGCTGGGCCCCCGTCCCGCTGGTGGTGGCCACCGTGCCGACGTCCGTGATCGTGCCCTTGACGTGGCTGCCGTTCGGGAGCGCCACGTCGACGCCGGCGCCGGCCTGGGCCTCCGTCTGCTTGCGAGCGTCGAGGTTGACGGTGACCACGTGGTCCGGCGAGGTGCCGTCCACGATGTCCTGACCCGTCTGCGCCGAGGCGCCGGTGGTCACCTTGACCTGGGCGACGCGCAGCGGGCCGGGCAGGACCACCGCCTCGCCCGGGTTCACCACGCCCGTCTGGGACACACCCAGCGCCGCCTGCCAGCGCTTGACGGCGGCTGCGTCCGCCTGGCTGAATGTGCCGTCCGCGCTCAGCCCCGACCCGTGCCCGAGCGCGATCAGGTTGTCCTCGAGCTCCTTCACGTCGTCGCCGCTGACGCCGGTCGTCAGCTGGCGGGCGAGCGGCGTGGCGCCGTATAGCAGCGGGATGGGCCGGCCGCTCACGGCGTAGAGCGTCTGGCCCCGGCTCACGGTCTGGCCGACGGCCGGCAGCGCGGTGTAGACGCCGGTCGCTCCGCCGCCGCCCCCTCCGGCTCCGCTGCCACCACCGCCCGGCTGCGCCTTCTGGTCGTACTGGTCCTGGGCGCTGGTCAGCTGCTGCTGCGCCTGGTGGAGCCGGGTCTGGTTGGCGACCTGGTCGGACTGCTGCTTGGCCTGGTCCTGGGCCAGCTTCTGCTGGTCGGAGGCGATCGCCTGGTTCGCCTGCTGGATCGCCGCCGCGTCGGCCTTCGCCTGCGCCTGGGCCAGGCGCTGCTGGTCCTGCGCGAGCTGAGACTGGTCGTTGGCGACAGAGGCCGCGGCCTGCTGAGCGGAGAGGTCGATCGCGGCCTGCGTGTCGGTCAGCGCCTGCCGCGCCGCGTCGACCGCGTGCCGCGCCTGCGCCAGGGTGACCGCGGCTGGCGGCGGCGAGAACTGGTTGATCACCGAGTACGCGCCGGCATAGCCGATGGTGCCGTTCACCTGGTCCTGGTCGGCGAGCGTCTGCCGTGTGACGGTGGCCGTCGTGACGCTCGCGTCGAGCGAGGGCGCGGCGGCCACCCCCCGGGGCCTGAGCACGAGCGTCCCGGCGAGCGCCGTGCCGCCGGCCGCCAGGGCCACGACGGCGATGAGCATGATGCGAGTGCGGTTCACGGAGGCTCCTATGACTTCGGCCGGACCTGGTCCATGTAGTGCTGGCAGGCCTGCTGCGCCTGCTTGAACTGGTCGGACTCGGGGTCGCCTTTCGGACCGCCGCCCGTGCCCGAGTCGCCCCCGCTGATCCTGATGCCGCCGCCGTTCGTCGCCTGCGGGTCCTGCATGGGGATCCCGTGGTCGCGCATGCACTGGGCGAACTTGGTCATGGCGTCGAGCACCTTCGGGTCCGCCCGTCCACCGTTCACCCCGCCGCTGGGCCGGTACTGCTTGCAGGCGTTCTCCGCGTTCTGCAGCTGCTGCGGATCGCTGCCCTCGATCCTGGTGGGACCGGACTGGGTGCCGGGATCGGGGACGTTCACGCCGTGGGCGCGCATGCACTGCGCCCACTTCAGCCGCATCTGCTCGGGATCCTGGTTGTGGGCGGCGGCGGGCGCGAAGGGGTTGTTCACGCCGCAGGCGGCGACCAGGAGCGGCGCCACGGCCAAGACCGCCAGCGCGCGCACCAGGCCACTGCGGATATGCCGTGTGTCGGTGTGCATGCCCCGAGCCTGGCATCGGGCGCATAAAGCGGCCGTAAAGGACGGGCGCGGGGGCCGGCTCAGACGGTCAGGAAGCGGGCACCGGCAGGTGGACGTCGACGGTCAGCCCGCCTCCCGTCCGCGGGCGCGCCGTGACCTCGCCGCCGTGGGCCCGCGCGACCGAGCGCACGATCGACAGGCCCAGCCCGGCTCCGCGGCCCGATCCGGTCCGCTCGCGCGAGAGCCGGCGGAAGGGCTCGAAGAGGGACGGGAGCTCGTCCGGCGGCACTCGCGGTCCGCTGTTCACGACGCGCACGCGCGCCGAGCTGCCGCCGTTGGCCGTCACCACGTCCACCCAGCCGGAGACGAGGTTGTAGGCGACCGCGTTCTCGACCAGGTTCGCCACGAGGCGGTCCAGCAGCGCCCGGTCGCCCTGGACCACCGCCGGCCGGAGCGCCGAGCGCAGCTCGACGCCGCGCTGGGCGGCCGCGCCCGCCACCGACTCGAGCGCGCGGGTCGCCGATTCGGCGAGGTCGACCGGCTCCGCCGCGTCGAGGCCCCGATCGCTCCGGGCGAGCATGAGCAGGCCGTCGAGCAGCCGCTCGCAGCGGTCGACGGCGTCACGCACCACGCGCGAGGTGCCGAGGAGCTCCACTCTGGTGACGTCGGGGTCGGCCAGCGCCACGTCGACCTGCGCTCGCATGATCGCGAGCGGCGTGCGCAGCTCGTGCGAGGCGTTGGCCACGAAGCGACGCTGGCTGGCGAACGCGCCGTCCAGCCGGCCCAGCATGCCGTCGAACGTGTCGGCCAGCTCCTTCAGCTCGTCGCGCGGCCCGTCCAGGGCGATCCGCTCGTGCAGGTTGGCCACCGACAGCCGGCGAGCCGTTCCCGTGATGTCGCGCAGCGGCCGGAGCATGCGCCCGGACAGCAGCCAGCCGAAGGCGCCGGCCGCGAGCGCCATGACCCCGACCACCGCCGTCCACGCCCAGAGCAGGCTGTGCAGCGTCTCGCTGCGGACGTCGCGGAGGAAGACCTGCAGCCCGCTGCGCAGGTAGCGCTGCCCAGGGGTGAAAGCGACGTCCCCCTTCACGACCGGGACGCCGGCCAGCTGTCCGCCGTCCGGGGACGGGAGTGGCGGCCAGTCCACCGGCTCGAGCGCGACCTCGCCCGGCGGAAGGAGCGGCGGGACGGCGCGCGCCGGCACCTTCGCGATGACGCGCGTGACGTTGCCCCTGTTTGCCGCCGGGCTGAGGCTGTGATCGACGATCGCGTAGGAGATCGCCATCAGGCCGAGTCCCATGGCGAAGAAGACGCCGCCGTAGACCAGCGCGAGCCGGGTCCGGACCGAGGGGCGCAGCGCGGCATCCAGCCTCATTCCCCCCCTCATCTGCCGGGGGGTCAGGGCTGGCAAGTCGTCTTCCTTGCCCCGGCCACAGCCCTCACCGGATGACGTAGCCGGCGCCGGTCACGGTCTCGATGAGCGCCGGTTCACCGAGCTTGCGGCGCAGATTGCTGAGCGTCACGCGCACGGTGTTCGTGAAGGGGTCGGCGTTCTCGTCCCACGCCCGCTCCAGCAGCTCCTCGGCGCTGACGATGGCCCCGTCGGCGGCCAGCAGCAGGCGAAGGACGGCCAGCTCCTTCGGACTCAGGTCCAGGCGCCGTCCACCGCGGGTCGCCAGTCCGCGCGCCGGGTCCAGCTCCACGTCGGACCGGCGGAGGACCGGAGGCACGGGCCGCTGGGCGCGCCGGCCCAGGGCGTGGACCCGGGCCACGAGCTCGCCGAACGCGAACGGCTTGGGCAGGTAGTCGTCCGCCCCCAGGCCGAGGCCCTGGACGCGATCGTCGACGGTCCCCGAGGCGGTGAGCATCAGGATGCGGCTCAGCGAGCCGGCATCGGTCAGCTGCCGGCAGACGTCGTCGCCGTGCACGGCCGGCAGGTCGCGGTCGAGCACGATCACGTCGTAGCTCGACACCCAGGTCTTCTCCAGCGCCTGGGCGCCGTCCTGCGCCAGGTCGACGGCGAATCCGCGCCGCGACAGGCCCCGGACCACGGCATCGGCCAGGTCCCTCTCGTCTTCGACCACGAGCACGCGCATCGTCGGTGCGATCATGCGCCCGGCGCCTGAGGGGAGCCTGAGAGGCGCGGGCGCTGCCCAGGTGCGGGGGTCGTGAGCCGGCCCCGGGAGCCGCCCCGACACGTTGACTTCGAGCATTGATCCGAGTCAATGTTGATCAACAATCAATGCGGTAAACTCAGCCTATCCATGCGTGGAGGCCTGCTGACCGCGCAGGAGGCCGCCGAGCGCCTCGGCGTCAAGCCCGCGACCGTGTACGCCTACGTCAGCCGTGGCATGCTGCGCCGCGAGCGCGGTCCCGACGGGCGCAGCCGCTTCGCGCTGGCGGAGGTCGACCGGCTCGCCCGCCGCGGCCGCCGCGACCGGCCGCAGGGCGCCGAGCTCCGGATCGAGTCGGCGCTCACGGCGATCGAGGACGACGCGATCTTCTATCGGGGCGAGGATCTCTTCACCCTCGCGCGGACGCGTACGTTCGAGGAGGTGGCGCAGTTCCTCTGGACGGGCGAGCTGCGCGACCTCCAGCCCTGGGTCGCGGACCGCGCCGGCCTGGAGGCCGCCGCCCGCGTCCAGAGCGCCCTGTCCGGTCCGACGCTGCCGCTCGACCGGCTGCGGGTGGCGATGCCGGTGCTCGCCGCCGTCGATCCCCTGCGCCACGACACCGGCATGGCCGCGGTCGTGGTCACGGGCAGGCGGCTGATCGCGGCCATGGTCGACGGCCTGCCGCGATGTGGCCAGGACGCGCCGCCGCCGCTGAAGGTCGGTCGGGGGAGTCCGTTCCCGGACTCGGTCGCCTCACGCCTCTGGGCCGGACTGGCGTGCGGACCGCCGGTCCGCGGCGGGTTGGAGGCGCTCAACGCCGCGCTCGTGCTGGTGGCCGACCACGACCTCAGCGTCTCCACTCTGGCCGCGCGGATGGCCGCCTCGATCGCTGCCGATCCCTACGCCGTGGTCAGCGTGGGGCTCAGCGCCCTG
>DASYBH010000086.1:0-4677 GCA_036500885.1 Candidatus Dormiibacterota bacterium | reverse complement strand
CGCGTTTTTCCACAGACCTGAGGAGGTTGCCGCGGTCTTCCGCGATGCCAATCGGGTGGCATGGGAGGGGATGCTCCAGTCTTCGGAGGACTTCTACCGCGAGGCGGCCGCACGCAGGGCAGAGCTGTCCCAAATCGGGTTTCACCAGGTTGACACCGTCCAGGTATGGCCGCCACCGTAATCGCCGGAGCCCGGCCCGCGCCGGCGTTGCCTCGGCAGGCCAGTCGTCGACACGCGCCGACAACGCCAGCGACGTCCTGGGGGGCGCGTACGCGGTGGATACCGGCGCGGCGATAAGCGGCCCGATCCCGTCGAGTGGTTCGAGACCTTCGTGCGGCGGCGCCGGTCTGACCCGTCAGCGAAATAGACAAGGTTGTCTATTTCCGGGCGCCGGCTGCTAGCATGGCCGCGATATGGCCTCTGTCACCTACGACCACGTGACCAAGCGATACACCTCCGACATCGCCGCGGTGAACGACCTGAACCTCCAGGTCCGGGACACGGAGTTCATGGTGCTGGTCGGCCCGTCGGGCTGCGGCAAGTCCACGGCGCTCCGCATGCTGGCCGGTCTCGAGGAGATCACCGATGGCGAGATCAAGATCGGTGAGCGCATGGTCAACGACGTGCCGGCCAGGGAGCGGGACATCGCGATGGTGTTCCAGTCGTACGCCCTCTACCCGCACATGAGCGTGTACGACAACATGGCGTTCGGCCTCAAGATGCGCGGGACGCCCAAGGTCGAGATCCAGAGCAAGGTGCAGAACGCCGCCAAGATGCTGGGCCTGGACCCGTTTCTCCAGCGGAAGCCGCGCCAGCTCTCCGGCGGCCAGCGGCAGCGCGTGGCGCTCGGCCGCGCCATCGTCCGCAATCCGCAGGTCTTCCTTCTCGACGAGCCGCTGTCCAACCTGGACGCCCAGCTCCGCGTCGAGACGCGCATCAACCTGCAGAAGCTGCACCGCGACCTCGGCGCCACCTTCATCTACGTCACGCACGACCAGGTCGAGGCCATGACCATGGGCGACCGCATCTGCGTGCTCCGCGATGGCCTCCTGCAGCAGGTCGCGTCGCCCCGTGAGATCTACGAGCAGCCCGCGAACATGTATGTCGCCGGCTTCATCGGCAGCCCGAAGATGAACTTCATCCCCGTGACGGTGCAGGGCCAGACGGCCAGGGCGTCGGGCTTCGACATCCAGCTGCCGCGCGCTCCGGGCATCGAGAAGGGCGTGCTGGGTCTGCGGCCAGAGGACCTGAGCGAAGACACGCGCGACGGCACGACCGCGATCCAGATGACCGTCGAGGTGCTGGAGGTGCTGGGCTCCGACCAGTACCTGTACGGCAAGGTCGGCGGCGACGACGTGGTGGCTCGTGTCGATCCGCACTTCAAGGTGTTCGTGGGCGACAAGGTGCCGCTGGGCATCAACATGCGGCGCCTCCACCTGTTCGACTCGGAGACCGAGAAGGCGCTCATGTAGCGCCGGTCTGACCAGGCCGGTGGGCGCGTGTGCTCACCGGCCGGTCATGTGGCCCCCCTGACCCAGACGAAATCAGTCCGAATTGGTCTGAAGCACGAAGGCACGAAGAGCACGAAGACGCACGAAGGGCTGCGAGGTCAGCCTAAGCGCTCCAGCCGATGCCCAGATCCCCGATTCCTTCGTGCGTCTTTGTGTCCTTCGTGCCTTCGTGCTGCAACTCATTCAGATAGACGCCCGCCCGGACGTTCAACGCCGTTCGCCAGGGCACTGCACGTCATTGGAAGCGCTACGGGCGGGTCACCGCGCCGTCCGACGCCGACGTCACCTGGGCCGCGTACTTCGCGAACACCCCCGTGCGGTAGCGGGGCTCCGGCGGCGACCAGTCGCGCAGCCGCTCCGCGAGGTCCACGCCCTCGACGTCGATCCGCTGGGCCTCGACGTCGACCGTGATCATGTCGCCGTCGCGGAGCGCGGCGAGCGGCCCGCCCACCGCCGCCTCCGGGGCGACATGACCGATCATCAGCCCCTGCGTGGCGCCGGAGAAGCGCCCGTCCGTGATCAGGCACACCGAGTCGCCGAGACCCTGGCCGACCAGCGCCCCGGTCACCTGCAGCATCTCGCGCATGCCCGGGCCGCCCTTGGGGCCCTCGTACCGGATCACGACCGTGTCCCCCTGGACGACCTGGTTGGCCAGCACCGCGGTCAGCGCGTCCTCCTCGCGGTTGAACACGCGCGCCGGGCCTCGATGGCGCTGGGGCGCGTGGTGGGCGACCTTGATCACGCAGCCCTCCGGCGCCAGGTTGCCCTTGAGGACGTACAGGCCGCCGTGAGCGCTGAACGCGTTGGCCACGGTGCGCACGACCTCCTGGCCCGGCGTCTCCTGCACGGCCGCGCACTCCTCCTCCAGCGTGCGGCCGGTCACGGTGAGCGCCGAGCCGTCCACGTGGCCCGACTCGATCAGCCGCCTGGTGACCAGGGCGATGCCGCCTGCCCGGTACAGCTCCGGCGCCGCGAACCGCCCGCCCGGCTTGAGGTCGCACAGCAGGGGGGTTCGGCGCGAGACCCGGTCGATGTCGTCCACCGTCAGGTCGACGCCCACCTCGCGCGCCAGCGCGACCAGGTGCAGCACCGCGTTGGTCGAGCCACCGGAGGCGGCGACCGCGGCGGCCGCGTTCTCGAAGGCGGTGCGCGTGAGGATCCGCGATGGTCGCAGGTCGGCCTGCAGCACGCGCATGACCAGGTCGCCAAGCGCACGGGTGGCCCCCTCTCTGGTCGGGTCGGTCGCGGGAATCGCGTTGTAGCCGACGGGGGAGAGGCCGATGACCTCCATGACCATCGACATCGTGTTGGCCGTGTACTGGCCGCCGCAGGCGCCGGGTCCGGGACAGATCACCGTCTCCAGCTCGCGCAGGTCCCGCTCGGACATCCGGCCGGCGGAGACGGAGCCGATCGCCTCGAAGATGTCGCCGACCGCGACCTGCCGTCCCCGGAACGAGCCGGCCGCGATGGAGCCCGAGTAGACCAGCACGGCGGGGCGGTCGACGCGGGCCATCGCCATCGCCATCGCGGGCACCGTCTTGTCGCAGCCCGTGATGCAGAGCAGGGCGTCGAAGTAGTGGCCGCGGGCGACCAGCTCGACCGAGTCCGCCACCAGCTCGCGAGAGACCAGCGAGGCCTTCATGCCCTGGGTGCCCATCGTGATGCCGTCCGAGATGGAGATCGTGTTGACCTCCATCGGCGTGCCACCCGACTGGCGGACGCCGTCGGCCGCCCACGCGGCGAGCTGGCGGTGGTTGAAGTTGCAGGGCATCGTGCCGATCCAGGCGTGGTTGACGCCGACGATCGGCCTCTCCAGGTCCTCGTGCGTGAACCCGATGTTGAGGAGGTAGGAGCGCGCCGACGCGCGCGAGAGCCCGTCGTAGAGGGTGCGGCTGTATCTGCGAAGGTCGGTCATCGAGCGCTCCCGTGGCGTGGCATAGGCGTGTCAGTTTGCACGCTGCCGCCGAGCGACGTCAAACGCGACGGCTGCCGCGCCGCTCACGAAGATGTCGCTGCCAGTCGGGCATCTCCACGCGCAACCACGACGCGTGCGCCACGAGCACGAGGTAGAAGGCGATCGCGGCCAGGATCACCGTGGCGGCCGCCGGCAACGCCGCCACGTGGCGACCGACCGCGTAGCCGGTCATGGCCCCGCCGAACGCGAGCACCGGCGCCAGGCTCAGCACCCGGCCCGGCCACGAGCGGGGTGCGACCAGCTCCGCCATGATCGCCCGGCGCCCCAGGTGGCCGGCGGCGGCGGCGATGAGCAGCAGCGCCACGAGCCCCAGGCCGATCGCGAGACCGCGTCCGGCGACGACGTGGCCGATCAGCTGCAGGAGCAGCGCGAAGAGGTCGACCTGCAGGATCGTGAACGCGATCCCGGCCCGCTGGTCGACTACGCGCCCTGTCGAGACGAGCACGGCCGCGACGACGGCGTCCGCCAGCAGCACGATCGCGACCACGGCCGTCCACGAGCGGTCCCAGGCCACGCCGGCGGCGATCAGGCCGGCCACGGCCGGCAGTGACGCTGCTCCCAGCACGTTCTCGGTCCTGAGCGGCGGCGCGCCCGCCACCGCGGTCCTGCTCGTCACAGGTCGAACACCGACTTGAACCAGTGCTCGGCCTTGTGGATCTCGCCGCCAATCGCGTGGCCAGCCTGCTGGAGCTCGTGGCCGGTCCAGCTCTCGGCCGTGCCCAGGCTGTTGACGGTCCAATTTCGCACATCGCGGCCGACCGGCGTCGCCATGAAGACGCCGACCCCCAGGCCGACCGCCAGGCCGGCCACGGTCCCGACGCCAGGCACGACCGAACCGAAGGCGGCGCCCGCGCCCGCGGAGGCCATGGCGCTGGCGCCGATGGTCGTGGCGCCGACCGCCGTGTCCATGATCATCGTGTTCGCGAACTTCTTGCCGTAGCCGGCCCTGTGCTCGGCCCCCCAGGGGCTGAAGTCGAAGATGTCCGCGCCGTAGGTCACCGCCCAGCCGGCCCAGCCTGCGCGCTTCCAGAAGCCGCCCTCCAGTGGGTTGATCCCTTCGCGGAAGTTCTTCCAGAAGCCGGCACGGAAGTCGAGCAGCTGGGCGATCTCGGGGTTCGTCCGCAGGTAGCGGGTGCCGTCGAGACGGGCGCTCTGGATGTATCGCTCGAACAGGCTGGCGTCGTCGTACAC
>DASYBH010000085.1:0-6624 GCA_036500885.1 Candidatus Dormiibacterota bacterium | reverse complement strand
CATCAGCATCATCAGCGCCGATTTCCACCTCCGCAGGAAGTCAGACGCGACCAGTGGACGCATGCTCTCACTCCTCCCCCAAGCTGGGTGCAATTTCCGGAGATGTTCCGGAAATGAGGAGGATGCTAGGGCGAGAGGAATTGGCGGTCAAATTCGAATTGCGCTCACCCCTATCGGAAAAGTTTCGGGCCTGCTTCGCGGCCCCCGGGCGGCCATGAGGCGGTCCGCTAATCGGGCTGCCGCAGCTGCGGGTCGATCGTGTCAGAGCGCCGGACGGGGCGAGACTTCACTGATCCAATCGTCCACGCTGGCTCGATATGCGGGCAGCAGTTCGGCCTCTGCCCGGTGGCGCAGGATCAGGCCGGCCGCGTCCTCGGCAGAATAGTGGCGCAGCCGGAGCGCCGCGTAGGCGACGAGGACGGAGCGGTGAACGCCCGCCTTACAGTGCACCAGCACGCGCGCACCGGCATCCTGATCGAGCGTACGGGCCACGAACCGCGCTGCGGCCGACCATCGCCGCGGGTGCTGCCGCCACCCCGTGTCCCACATCGGCGCATGGATGACGCGGGCACGGCCCAACAGCGCCCGCTCGATCGCGAGCTCCTGGCCCAGGAGCGTCTCCCAGCTCGCGCGGCAGTTCACGACGTGGGTGACCCCCTCCGAGGCCAGCCTTCCGATCGTGGCCCCCGTCGGCACGGCGCCGATCGCAATGCGCTCGTCGGCGATCCATGACAGCCACATGGTGGCCGGATCCGGACCGTACAGCCGGGTGCTGTACCGGTGGACCCGGGCCCGCCAGCCACCTGGGAGATTCGCGTTGGGTGGATCGCCGGCCGACATCACGTCTGCTGGTCCGGGTCCAGCTCCAGGCACGGTCCTCGGAAGTGGCGGTCGCCACAAGCCGCGCTGACGGTGGCTGGGCGGCGGCGAACATCCATGCACCCGAGTATGCCGAACCCGCACCGAACTGACGTTCGGCCGGCAGGCTGCCCTCAGAGGGTTCTCGGCTCGTACAACACGCCATGGCGCGTGGTTCGGGGGCCGTGAGGCCCCGGGTTGCGGGCACAATACATCCCGATGTCTTGCTTCGACGCCGCCGGCATTGAGGACAGATGATCATCGAAGAGGCGGCGGCGCTCGCCCTCGCCCTGCCCCAGGTCACCGAAGGAGTGCGTTTTCGCCACCGCACCTGGTTCGTCGCGGGCAAGCCCTTCGCCTGGGAGCGGCCTCTCAGCAAGGCGGACTTGAAGCGCCTGGGTGACCAACCGCCTCCCGAGGGCCCGCTGCTCGCGGTCCGGCTCGCCAACCTCGAGGAGAAGGATGTTCTGCTGATGGATCCGCCCGACGGGTTCTTCGACATCGAGCACTTCCGCGGATTCCCGGCCGTTCTCATAAGGCTCGGCGTTGTGAACAGGCAGCTCCTCACAGCGGCCATGGTCGAGGCCTGGTACGTGTGCGCCCCTCCCAATCTGGTCGGGAATGGGCCTCCTCGTGGGGTTCGGCGTGGCGCTTGAACGCCCAGAGCTCATCGTCGCTGACGCCAGCGCATGGCGGACCTGGCTGTCAGAGCATCGCGACTCGGACGGCGTCAGGCTCGTGCTTGCCAAGAAGGGGACCGTCGAGCCAACCAGCCTGACCTATCGAGAGGCTCTGCAGGAGGCGCTCTGCTTCGGCTGGATCGACGGCCAGGCCGGGACCCGTGACGAGGCGACCTGGCGCGTCCTTTTCACTCCGAGGCGCCGGCGCAGCATGTGGTCGAAACGCAACGTGGAGCTCGCGGAGCGCCTGATCGCTGAGGGCCGCATGGATCCGGCGGGCATCGCGGAGCTGGAGCTGGCGCAGGCAGACGGGAGATACAAGGCCGCCTACGCGGGCTCCGCGACGATCGAGGTCCCGGCCGACCTCGCCGCCGCGCTCGGAGCCTACCCGAAAGCCTGGACGATGTTCCAGAATCTGAGCCGGCAGAACCGTTTCGCGATCCTCTACAGGGTCACCACCGCCAAGCGTGAAGCGACCAGGGCCCGGCGAGTAGCGCAGTTCGTCGAGATGCTCGAGCGCGGTGAAACGCCGTATCCGCAGTCGGGCTGACGCCCTCGGGTGGTCGCGCCGCTCCGCCACCCTCGCCGCGACGCGACCGCGGCGCTGATCGCGCTCAGGAGCCGGTGGCAGGCCGGGGAAGCAGGCGGCGAAGCGCTCGGCCGCCGGCCGGTCCGCTCGCTTGTGTCAGTCACTCTTCAACACCCTGCTAGGGTTACCCCGACCCAACGTCCGCGTGGTACCGGGAGGAAACGATGCAGCGATTCATCGCCGCCCTGGTCGTGGCCGTCGCCGCGACGTTCACCGCCGTGGGTGGCGTCCAGCCCGTGCTGGCCGCCGGCGACCGGACGGCTGAGGCCGAAATCTTCGCCACGAACAATACCGCCATCATCACCGACCCGAACGACCCCCGGCTCAGGACCGGGCTGAGGGCGTTCGAGAGGCAGGTCGATGGGATCGTGCACCGCGGCGGAAGCGAGGTGGAGTCGTCGACACTGCTCAACGGCGTGTTCTGGGACTCCGCCCGGCAGCAGGTCACGTACGAGCGATCGCGCGAGTTCTCGGTAGAGGACATCGACGCGGCCCAGCTCCACGCCGACGCCGCCGTCATCCGTGACCGCTTCCACCAGGAGTCCGTTCTGACGTTCGAGCCCCTGCCGCAGACGTCGCCGAGGGCCCAGGCCGTCCAGGTCGAGGTCCCGGGGGTCGACGTGAGGCGCCTGCACGACGGCCTCGTCGCCAACCCGGCCCTCCGCGACGCGCTTGGCGGCGGGTCCGTGACGCTCGGCGGACGCCTCATCCTCGTGGCCAGCCGGACCGACCTCGGGCTGGTCCAGCGCTTCGTGGGAGCGCTGGGCGGCGACCTGGCGGCCGGCCGCGTGCAGTTCGGCGCGGAGGAGTTCGTATAGCGGCCAAGCGCGACGCGCAACCTTGACGGTCGAGCAGACGACCCGAAGTCATTGAATGACTGTGCTGGAGCGGGAGACGGGCGTTTCCCGCTGCGGCGCCCGTACTCGACGGTGGATGTCCGGTACCGGCTTCTGGCTTGATGGTCGCGGAAGCCTCGGACGCCGGCGAGTCGTGAGTCCTGGTCATGGCCCCCCGTTCGGCCATGCTGTTCGTCGTGTCAGGCAACCAGGAACTGCTCAGCGCGGTCCGCTCCGCACGGCGCAAGCTGGTGGAGATCGGACCAGCCCGGACCCGGGCTGAAGGCGACTTCGAACGGGTCGCTCTGCCCGACGAGGACTGCGACGTCCTTCGCGACCTGCTCCTCGCGGAGCAAGCGAGGGTCATCGTCGAGATCGGTCTGGCCTACGGCCGCTCCGCCCTCGCGATCGCGGAGGCGCTCGCGGCGCAGGGACACCCGGAGGCCCGCCATGTCATCGTCGACGCCTTTCAGCACCACTTCCAGGACGCGGGTTGGGAGGCGATCGCGTCCGCGCGTCTCGCCGGTCTGTCCACCCTGGCCAGGGAACGATCCCAGATCGCGCTGCCCAGGCTCCTCTCGCAGGGGCTCGTCGCCGACGCCGCGTTCGTGGACGGCAGCCACATCTTCCACAACGTCTTCGTCGACCTGTACTTCCTGCGCGAGATCGTCCGTCCGGGCGGCCTGCTCGTCCTCGACGACTACCAGTGGCCGTCGGTCGCCACGGCCGTGCGGTACTTCGAGCTCAACACGGGCTGGAGGCCCGTGCCGATCGGCCGGCCCACACGGCTGCGCGCGTTCCAACTGCCAGACCCCCGCGTCGAACCCGCCTTCGAGGACTTCAAGCCGTTCCAGCCCGCCTAGGTCGGCAGCCAAGAACGCGCCACGCGGACGAGCGACATCCACACCGCGGTGCATCGCCGCTGGGTGTAGGCTGCTGCCACCGGTTGGCGAGATGGTGTTGGGGTCGAGTGAGCAGGAGGGCGGGATGGTGTCCGAGAACTCGGCTGAGGCAGCCCGGCCGAGCGTGAGCGGCAGGGCGGTCACGCTGCTGCACCCCCCGGCAGATGAGGGGGGTCAGGACCTGGGCGCGCTCCGCAGGCCCAGGTGCAGGTACGCCCCGGCGTCCTCCCACTCCCGGAACACCATCGGCACGGGGCGCGGGCTCCCCTCCGGCTGGATCAGGAAGACGCCCTCCGCGCACGGCGTCATCGCGAGCGTCCGCGGCGGGGCCGGCTCCACGGCGCCATACGGCCGCAGCGACGTGATCGTCACCTCCAGCCCTCCCGACTCCGCCCGCCGCACCTCGAACCTCGTGTCCACGCGCTCGTAGACGCCCACCCAGCGGTCCAGGTCCACCGCGGGCGGATCGGCGGGCGCCGTCAGCGGCTCCTCCAGCTCGATGCCGAACCACTCCCGCAGCACCGACCGGAGCACGTCGTCGCAGCGAGCCCGGCCGGCGTCCGAGTTCGTCTGCAGCAGGACGGCGCCGCCGCGGTCGGGGATCATCTTCAGCGCCCCGGTCTGGCCGGCCGTGTTGCCGCCGTGGCCGAAGACCAGCCGGCCGCCCGGCGAGCTCAGCTCGAAGCCCAGGCCCCACGCCTCCGTGCCCGCGTGGGGCGTCAGCCGGACCTGCCGCTCCCGCATCGCTCGGCAGGCCTCGGCCGAGAGCAGCCGCTGGCCGTTCGGGGCCACCCCGTCCGCCACGTGCATCCGGGCGAACGCGATCACGTCGCCGGCGGCGGCCGAGATGATGCCGCACGGCCCCGAGGCACGGTTGCCGCCCCAGCGCGGCAGCGGCTTCAGCTCCCCGGCCCCGGCGTCCGTCGTGCAGCCGAGCGCGTACGGCCGCAGCAGGACGTCCTCCGGCAGCGTGACCGTGCCGTCCAGGCCCATCGGCCGCACCAGGCGGCGCTGCAGGCACGCGTCCCACGTCTCGCCGTCCACGTGCTCGACCAGCCGGCCGAGCAGCACGTACCCGGCATTGCTGTACGAGTGCATGAGACCGGGCGGGAACGCCGTGCGCAGCTCGGCCAGGCTGGCGACGTAGCGTGTCACCGCGTCGTCGCCGCGACCGCCGTCGAAGCCCCAGTCGCCGGGCACGCCGCTGGTGTGGGCGAGCAGCTGCCGCGGCGTGATCGCGGCCGTCTCCGCTTCGCCGGCGAGCCGGAACTCCGGCAGCTGCGCCGCCACCGGCCGGTCCAGGTCCACCGTGCCCTCGTCCACGAGCTGCATGACCAGCGTGGCCGTGTAGGTCTTCGTGATCGACGCGATGCGGAACAGCGTGCCGGCCGTCAGCTCGCTGTCGCGCGGGCCGCCGGCTCGCCCGCTCACCCACTGGTGGAGGTCCTCGCCGTCGAAGACGGAGAGCACGACGCCGGGCACGCGCTCGATGCCGTCGAGCGCGGTGATGCGGTCCAGCTCGTGCTGCAGGCCGGCGCTGAGGGAACGACTGATGGAGGCCACGATCGTCGCCATTGTCGCGCGGCCCGCCGCCGGCGATGGCTGTCGGTTCCACCACGAAACGACCGGCGCCATTAGCCGAAGGGACAGCGTGCCGCAGGCAGGGCGGCGCCCAGACTCACAGGTATGGGCCGACACCTGGGGCTGGACGACGTCCACCGCTTCCGCGCCGCCGCCGATCCGCGACTCAGCCCGGACGGCCGCCGGGTCGCGTTCGTCATCTCGACGCCCGACGAGCAGCAGGACCGCGACGTCTCGCACGTGTGGGTCGTGCCCACCGAGGGCGGCGAGCCGGCGCAGTGGACGCACGGCGAGAGCGGCGAGACCTCGCCCCGGTGGTCGCCGGACGGGCGCCGGCTCGCGTTCCTGGCCCGGCGCGGCGAGCCGGCAGCCCCGCAGATCTGGGTCATGGACGCCGCCGGCGGCGAGGCTCGCCGGCTCACGAACCAGGTGGGCGGCGTGCTCGACCTCGCCTGGTCCCCGACCGGCGACCGCATCGCGTACGTGGCCCTGGTCCGCCCCCCCGCCGAGGAGCCTGCCGCGCAGGCCCGGCCGGTCGTCGTGCGCCGGCTCCACTTCAAGATGGACGGCTCCGGCCTGGTCGGCGAGGCCCGCACGCACCTGTTCGTGGCCGGCCTCGACGGGACCGAGCCGCGGCAGCTGACCGACGGCGACTTCTCCGCCTCGGGCCTCGCCTGGTCGCCGGACGGCACCGAGATCGCCTTCGTCAGCGCCATGCACGAGGACCGCGACCTCGACCTGGCCAGCCACGTGTTCGCGGTGCCGGCCAGCGGTGGCGAGCCGCGCCGCATCACCGATGGGCCCGGCGGCGCCGCGGCCCCGGCCTGGTCGCCAGACGGGCGGCAGATCGTCTTCATCGGCAGGCGGGAGGCCGCGGACTCGATGCCGAGCCTGTACGCGGTGGACGCCGCCGGCACGACGCCCGCCCGCGACCTGCTCCCCGACTTCGACCGCACCGTCATGGCCGGCGCGCCCGGCTATCCCGGCGGCCCCCCGCAGCTCGGCGCGGACGGCGGCGCCGTCGTGTTCTGCGCCAGGGAGCGCGGCTGCGTCCACGTGCACCGGCTGCGCCTCGTGGACGGGCACGTCGAGCCGCTGGTCACCGGTGATGACCGGGTCGTCTCCGGCCTGACCGCGGCCGGCGGCCTGGTCGCCTGCCTCTGCGCCACGCCCGAGCA
>DASYBH010000084.1:0-1502 GCA_036500885.1 Candidatus Dormiibacterota bacterium | reverse complement strand
GCCCTTGCCCTCCCGGCTGCTGACGTCCACCCTGCCGCCGTGAGCGGCCGCGACCTCGCGCACGATCAGCAGGCCGAGGCCGCCGACCCGGCCGTCGCGCTTGCCTGCCCGGTACCACGGGTCGAACACGTGCGGCAGGTCGGCGGCGCGGATGCCGCCGCCCTCGTCGGCGACCTCGAGCGTGGTCCAGCCGCCCGCCGTGCGACAGGCCAGCCGGACCGCCTGGCCCTCCTCGGTGTGCCGTACCGCGTTGGTGACCAGGTTGAGCAGGGCGCGACTGAGCTGCTCGGCATCCGCCCTGACCGGCGCCGGCCCGGCCGCATCGAGGTGCCAGTCCCGCACCGCCAGCCGGCGCGCCTTGCGGTGCACGTCCGTGATCACCGCGGCCGCGTCGATCGTGGCCAGCGAGCCGGGCTGGCCCAGCAGCATCCGGCCCAGGAGCAGCATGTCGTTGATCTCGTCCGTGATCCGGTCGATCTCCTCCAGCGAGATCTCCAGCGTCTCCTGGATCTCGGCCCGCCCCGGCCGCTCCGTGCGGCGCAGCACCTCGAGGTGGCCGCGGACGATCGTGAGCGGCGTCCGCAGCTCGTGCGACGCCAGGGCGTAGAACGCCTGGCGTTGCTCGAAACCCTGCTGCAGGCGGCTCAGCATGGCGTCGAACGTCTCCGCCAGGCGGCCCACCTCGTCCCTCGGCCCGCGATGCCCGATCCGCCGGCTGAGGTCGCCCTCGGTGATGCCGGCGGCGATGGCGGTGATCCTGCGCACCGGCGCGAGCGCGTGGCCCGTCACGAGAAAGGCCAGCAGGCCGCCGAGCGCGACGAGGGCGGCGTTGCCGATCAGCAGCGGCGTCAGGTGGCCGGCCACCGTGTCCTGCACGCCGTCCAGCGGGAGCGCGATGCGGAAGTCGCCAACCTGGCGGCCGTCCTGCACGATCGGGATGGCCGCCACGCGGATGTCGCCCTGCCGGGCGTCGTGCACCGTCGTGGGCCAGGTCGGCGAGGTGGCCGCCGCGATCGTGTGGAGCAGCCGCTTGTCGCGGTTGTTGGCGAGGACGGTGCCGTCCTCCAGCTCGATGCGGTAGATCGCGGCGAAGCCCTCGCCGGCGTCCGGATCGTCGGCCAGGAAGCTGAGGGCGCTCTGCCCCAGCTCCTCCTGGCTGGTCGCCGAGGCCACCCTGGCCTGGTACTGGCGAGCCACCACGGCCAGGTCGCGATCGATCCCGCCGTTGAGCTGGACGTTGATGACCGCGAGGGAGAGCAGCTCCAGGCCCAGCAGCACCACCAGGGAGACCGCGCACCAGAGCAGCGTCAGGCGCAGCCGGAGGCTGAGGGCCGGCGTCACGGCGCCGCCGCGCAGATGCGGAGCCGGTAGCCCGCGCCGCGCACGGTCTCCAGTGACACGTCCCCCGGCCATGGCACCTTGCGTCGGAGGTAGCGCACGTACACGTCGACCACGTTGCTCTCGGACTCGGACTCGTAGGGCCACACGTTGCTGGTGATCTG
>DASYBH010000083.1:0-3017 GCA_036500885.1 Candidatus Dormiibacterota bacterium | reverse complement strand
TGGACGGGTACCAGCGGACCGGGATGTGGGCCAACCTCGGCGCCCGGCTGACGAAGGTCGAGTCGGGTGACGTGGTCGTGGAGGCGCGCCTCACGGCGGAGGCCCATGGCTTCCCGAGCGGGCGCGGAACGATCGTCCACGGCGGCGCCGTCGCGGCACTTGCGGACATGGCGCTGGCGTCGGCCGGCGCCACCCTCAACGCGGACGGGCAGACGCTCGCCACGGTCGACCTCAAGGTCGACTTCCTGCAGCCGGCGCGGCCGGGCACGATGCTGGCCCGCGGGCAGGTGCGGAGGCGGACCCGCCGGCTCTGCTTCGCCTCCGCCTCGGTGGAGCAGGACGACGGCACGGTGGTGGCGGAGGCGCGCGCCGTGCTCGCCTACATCGGAGGCTGACGGCGGTGGCGGCGAGGCGCTGGGCGGACGACCGTGGGCGGATCGCCGCCAACCGCCAGCTCTGGGACGACCGGGTCGAGGTCCACGCGCAGTCCGCCTTCTACGACCTGGAGGGGTTCCGCTCCGGCGCCAGCAGCCTGCGCTCGGTCGAGCTCGACGAGCTGGGCGACGTCGCCGGCCGCTCGCTGCTCCACCTGCAGTGCCACTTCGGACAGGACACGCTGTCGCTGGCCCGGCTGGGCGCCACGGTGACGGGCGTCGACTTCTCGGAGCCGGCGGTCGCGCTGGCCCGCACGCTGGCGGCCGAGCTCGGGCTGGAGGCGCGCTTCATCAGGAGCGACGTCTACGAGCTGACCCGCGTCCTCCACGAGCAGTTCGACGTCGTCTTCACCAGCTACGGCGTCCTGTGCTGGCTCCCCGACATCGCCGGCTGGGCTCGGGTGGTCGCTCGGTTCCTGCGCCCGGGCGGCACCTTCGTGATCGTCGACGGGCACCCGGTCGCCGACTGCTTCGAGGAGGTGGACGGCCGCCTCGAGCTGAAGTACCCGCTCTTCCAGCCGGAGCCGTTCGCGTCCGTCACCAGCGCGACCTACGCCGACGGCGAGGCGGTGCTGCCGGAGAGGCAGAGCTTCCAGTGGTCGTGGACGGTGGCCGGCATGGTCAGCTCGCTGATCGACGCCGGCCTGCGGGTGGAGCGCCTGCGCGAGCTGCCGCTGGGCCACTGGCGCCGGTTCCCGAGCATGAGCCTGGACGACGGCGGCTGGTGGCGGCTGCCGGACGACCCCCTGCCGCAGCTGGTCGCCTGCCGGGCCGTCAAGCCACTCTGAACGTCATCGAGCCGGCGGCCGTGCCGGTCGACACCTCGGCGTCCCAGCACCCGGCGACCGGGAAGACCAGGGTCGTCTGGAACTCGGCGAGCTGTCCTGAGACGGCGCCGGCAATGGTCTGCTGGTAGACCTGGCTCGTTCCCTGCCTGGCGGACTGGAAGCGCGCCTGGCCGCTCGCCTTGCGGGCGTCGGCCAGCAGGCGAACGGCGTACGGGCGTCCCGCGGTGGCGGTCGCCGTGCCCGGCAGGACGGCCCGGATGCTGGACTCGGGCGGGTCCGCCACCATGACGAGCAGGCTGCCCTGCCTCGTCGCCGGCGTCGGACGGCAGTCGGCGGGACTGACCGGTTGCGCGCCGCCGCAGGCGATCCCGGCCAGCAGCGCGATGGCGCCGGCCAGCGCGATCGGCACTTGGACCACGGTTCGCCAAGTCTGACACGATGGGGCTGTGACGATGGCGGAACCCTCGAGGCCGAGGCTCGCCGTCACGGCGGACGCCGGGGCCATCGCCCACGTCCACGTGGAGAGCTGGCGCGCCACGTATCGCGGGATGCTGCCGGACCGCATCCTGGCCGAGATGGACCCCGGCGAGCACGAGCGGCGCTGGGCGCGCACGCTGCAGGACCCCTACCGGCGGAGCGTCGTCCTGGTGGCCGAGGAGGAGGGCCGGGTCGTCGGCTTCGCCTCCTGCGGCCGCGAGCGGGACGGCGAGCAGGACTACGAGGGCGAGCTGTACGCGATCTACCTGCTCCGCGAGACCCAGGGCAGGGGCCACGGCCGCGCGCTGGTCGAGGCGTCCGCCGCCGCGCTCGAGATCCGGGGCATCACGTCGATGGTCGTCTGGGTGCTGCGCGACAACACCGGCGCCCGCGCCTTCTACGAGCGGCTCGGCGGCGTCTACCTGCGCGAGCGCCCGCTGGACCTGGTCGCCGGCGTGACGGTGCCGGAGGTCTCGTACCTGTGGCCGGACACGGCGGGCCTCATCCGCCGCGCGCGCGCCGGATGAGCAGGCTGCAGGTCACGCCGAGCAGGCACACCGCGGTGGCGGCGAAGAACGAGTAGGCAGGGGCGATGCCGTACAGCGCGCCGCTGGCGATCGCGCCCGCCACCTCGGCCGCGTTGAAGGCGAGCTGGTACATGCCCTGCGTTCGCCCCTGCCCGCCCGGGGGCGCGAGCCGGCTGGTCTCCGCGTTCAGCGCCGGGACGCCCGCGGCGGTCAGGGTGCCCTCGACGAGGCCGATCACGATGAGCGCCGCGACGTTCGAGATGAGCGGGTACGTGGCCGCCAGCAGGCCGAAGGTCAGCAGCGCCACCACCCCGGCACGCGCGTGGCCCAGCCGGTCGGCCAGACCAGCGGTCAGTCCGGCGAACAGCACCACCGGGAGCGCGTACGTCACGAACGAGAGCCCGACCACGAAGGGGGTCGCTCCCCGGCTGGTGAGGTAGAGGCTCCAGACCGTCTCGTACGTGCCGAACGTCCAGGCCACCGGCGCTCCCAGCGCCACGACAGGCAGCAGCAGCCAGAGCAGTCGCACCGGCCGCACCGGCGTCTGGTCGCCGGGGCCGGCGCCGGCGGGGGCAGGGGGCGCGGCGGCCGGCAGGCGCAGCAGCAGCGCCGCCGCGGCGAGGCAGATCACCGACCCGGCGGCGAATACGTACTCGAGCCTGAGCCCTGCCACCAGTCCGCCGAGCGCCGGCCCCAGCAGCATCCCGACGCTGTCCGACGCGCGGAGCCGGCTGAAGACCCGACCCCGGTTCTTCGGGTCCGTGAGGTCGGCCGCCAGCGCCAGCGCCGCC
>DASYBH010000082.1:0-5575 GCA_036500885.1 Candidatus Dormiibacterota bacterium | reverse complement strand
AGGTGGCCATCAACGCGCTCGACGGTCGACGCGATCGCGTCGCGATACTGACGGCGCAGCGCGTTGATGGCCACCTGCTGGTCGGCGGGCAGGCTGCGCCGCTCCCGCATGTTGACCAGCACCTGCGGCCAGCGCCGGTTGGAGAACAGGATGTGGCTCCGCACGGCGGCCCGGATCGCGTCCTCGGGGGGCCGCTCGGCGCGCAGCTCCGGCACGACCTCCAGGTTGAAATCCTGCTGGAAGCCGTAGCAGATCTCGAACAGGATGCGGTCCTTGCCGGGAAAGTGGTGGTACAGAGAGGAGGGGCGCACGGCGACCTCCTCCGCGAGGTCCCGCATGCTCGACGCCTCGTAGCCCTTCTCGGCGAACAGCCGCGCGGCATGCGCCAGCATCTCGTCCCGGCTGCCGCCTGGTCCGCGTCGCCGGTTCTGCATCAGGCGTCAGTCTAATTAGCCCGGATCTCTGTACGCCATGCCCTCGGGCGGCCAGGCTTTCGCACGAACGGTCGTTAGGGACGCCGCGCGGAGGACCGGGGCCATGAAGACGCCGTGCAGGAGACCCGCCCCGGGACCGATCGACCGGGGCCGCCGCCAGCGGCGGCCCCCTCTGCCATCCGGCCTCAGCGCGCGTTGATGATGGTGTAGTCGATCACCCAGTGGCCGCTCTGGAAGTGCTCCAGCGCGAGCTGCGTCGTTGGGTACTGGTTGCTCCCTCCAGTGCGGAGCGTGATCCCGGGGAGGTTGAAGGGGTCGTCGCTGATGTTCATGTTGCGGACCTGCTGCATGAGCGCCGTGCGGGTCACGTTGTTCTTGCCCATCTTCTTCAGGACGTCCACGAGCACCCAGGCGCCCGCCATGCCGGCGAAGTACGTGGCGTCCGTCGGGTTGCAGGGCTGCGGCGTGCAGTACTGGGCGAGCACCTTCCGGTAGAGGGCCATCACCGGGTCATCGGCCCACCTTGCGTCGTTCGGGTCCTTGGCCGTGACGGAGCTGGTCATGCCCTCGATGGCCTGACCAGCGCCCGCGGCGATCACGGCATTGGTGTTGACAGTGGACGTGGCGACGTTGTCCAGGTAGATGTTCGGCTTCCAGTTCAGCTTGGCGATGCTCTTCATCGCGCTGATCGCGAAGGCCGGGGTGGCCGCGATCAGGACCAGGTCGGTGCCCTTGTCCTTCAGGGCGGCCACCTGTGACGAGACGTCCGGCGCGGCGGTCGCGTCGTAGCTGGCGGTGCCGGTGATCCAACCCGAGTTGGAGCCCAGGCCCTGCGTCAGGCCGTTGATGTAGTCCTTGCCGAAGTCGTCGTTCTGGTAGAGGATGCCGATCTTGGCGTTCGCGTGGTTCTTCACGATGTCCTTGGCGTACACCTTCGCCTCGGACACGTAGTCAGACTGCAGGCCGATGGTCCACGGGAACTGCTTGTACTGGGCGCCCCACTTGCTGGCACCGGTCGCGACGAAGATGTCCGGGACCTTCCGCTGGTTCAGGTACGGCTCGGTCGCCGTGTTGATCGGGGTGCCGAGCTCCCCGACCACCGCGAAGACCTGGTCCTGCTCCACCAGCTGGTGCACCAGCGGCACCGCCTTGGCGGGATCGTAGCCGTCGTCGTACACGACGTACTTGATCTGCCGGCCGTTCACACCGCCCTGGGCATTGATGTACTGGTAGTACGCGTTCGCGCCCTTGCTGACGGGCGCGTAGAAGGAGGCCGGACCGCTGAGCGGCGTGGTGGCCCCGATCGTGACCGAGGTGTCCGTGACCCCCACCTCCTGGGTCGTCGTCCCGGCCTGGCTCCCCTGCGTGGTGCCGCAGGCGAGCCCGACCAGGAGGCCCGCCGTCGCCGCCGCCAGGCCTCGCAGCCTGTACCGCCACCTGATCATCCTCTCTCAACCTCCTCGAGGCGTCCTCGTGATGCCCGGTCGGCTCCCCTGCATCCAGGAGCGCCCGTTGGCCGATAGTACTCTCGGTGAAAGCCCTCGGCAAGCCCTGGCTTTCACGGCTCCCTGGTATCGTTTGGCCTGATGCCGCGCAGAGTCGCCGGTGCTCGCAGGAATCAGAGCCTGACGCGCAGGGAGGCGAAGCAGCTCACGCGGTGGCGGTTGCTGGACGCGGCGAGACGGCTGATCCTCACGGGTGGCGAGTCGGAGCTCTCGGCCAGCGCCGTTGCTCGGCTGGCCGGCGTCGGCGGCGCGACGTTCTACGAGCACTTCCGCAACAAGGACCACCTGCTGCAGGCGCTCGCCGGCGAGCTGTTCACGGGCCTTCGAGAGGGCCTCCACCAGCCCCGCCGCGAGGCGCTGGAGGAACCGGCCAGCCAGGAGCGGATCCGCCAGCAGTTCCGGGTGCCCGTGGAGATGATCGCCGCCAACCCGGAGGTGTTCCGGCTGTCGCTGCGGACCCGGCACCAGGCCGGCTCCGCGCTGGGACGCTCCAGTCAGCAGCTCAACGGCAACCTGCGCACGGACCTCGTGGAGGAGCTGGTCGAGCGCGGCTATCCCAACGCCACGCTCGAGGAGCGGCGCCGGCTCGAGATGGTGGCGGACATCCACATCGCCGCCACGGAGGCGCTGGCCCTCGGCCACGTGAACGGGCGCTACCCGGACATCGAGGAGATCGTGGACCTGCTCGTCCTCGTGACCAGGGGCACCCGCCTGATGCGCGAGCGCCCGGACTAGCCGGGCGTCACCGACTCGGGCCCGCTGGCCGGGCCGGCCTCCGCTCCGCGGCTGGCGCGCCGCTTGCGCAGGTACCATGCCATCGCGCGGTAGTAGCCGCCCATCAGGCCCTGCGGCATCGTGTACATGAGCGCGATCAGCAGGACGCCATACACGATGTCGGGCCGCGCCTTGAAGATCTGCTGGGCGTAGACCGGGCTCCAGACCACGAAGATGGCGCCCAGCAGCGGCCCCGCCATGGTGCCCAGGCCGCCGATCACGGCCCCCACCACGAGGCTCAGCGAGAGGTTGACGTCGAACGAGTCGGGGCTGACGTAGGCCGTGGTCACCGCGTCCAGGCTCCCGGCGACGCCGGCGAACGCGGCGCTCAGCCCGAATGCGAGCGTCTTGTAGTACGTGAGGCTGATGCCGTTCGCCACGGCCGCGGTCTCGCTCTCGCGGATGGTCCTGAACGCGCGGCCCACGTCGCTCCGGAGCAGGGCCCGCGAGAACAGGAAGAACGCGACCGCCAGCGCCAGCGCCAGGTAGTACAGCCACTGCTCCGACGTGAGCGCATGGGAGGCGACGAGGCCGAACGGGTCCTCGGCCGGCGGCACCGAGATGCCCTGGCTGCCCCCGGTGAGGCTGTCGAAGTGCCGGATCAGGGTCGGGCTGGAGATCGCCAGGGCGAAGGTGGCGAGGCCGAGGTAGAGGCCGCGCAGCTTCAGCGCGGGGATCCCGAGCAGGATGCCGCCGACGGCGGCCAGCGCGGCGGCCACCGGGAAGGTCGCCAGGGAGTTCCACCCGAGCCTGAAGACGAGGATCGAGGTGGCGTAGCCGCCCACCGCCATGAAGGCGCTGTTGCCGAGCGAGATCTGCCCGCAGAAGCCGGTGAGCAGGTTGATCCCCATCATGGCGATCAGGAAGGCGAAGACGTACGTCCACTCCAGCGTCGGGAACGCGCCCAGGATGTACAGCGGCGCGACGAGCGCCAGCAGCAGCAGCGCCAGGAACAGGACGGTCTGCGGCCTCTGCAGCGCCCGCATCTCAGACCCTCGTCACGTGGGCGCGGCCGACGAGCCCGCCGGGACGGAAGAGCAGCACGCCGATGATGACGACGAAGCCGAGGACGAGGCGAAGGTCCTGGAGCCCGGGCACGTACGTCCCGACCAGCGCGAGCAGCACCCCGACCAGCAGCCCTCCCACCACGGCGCCCAGCGGGCTCTCGATGCCGCCCAGCACCGCGGCCGTGAACGCGTAGAGCAGGACGGCCTGCATCAGGTTGGGATCGAGCACGGTGATCGGCGCGATCAGCATCCCGGACACCGCGCCGACCCCCGCCGACAGGCCCCAGCCCAGGGCCAGCATCCAGCCCACACGCACGCCCAGCAGGCGGCTCGACTCCGGGTACAGCGCCGACGACCGCATCATCAGCCCGAGCCTGGTCCGCGAGAAGAAGAGGTAGATGGCGAGCAGCAGGACGAGGGACACGGCGATCAGGCCCAGGTCCTGGATCCCGATCGCGACCCCGCCGATGAACACGGGCCTGACGGGGAACGGGGTCGGGAACGTCTTGATCGTGTAGCCCCAGATCAGGCCCGAGAGGCCGTTGAAGACGGCGAACAGGCCGAGCGTCACCAGCACGACCGTCAGGATCGGCGCCCGCTCCACGGGCCGGATGATGATGCGCTCGATCGCGATGCCCCCGCCGATGGCCACCGCCACCGTGATCGGGAACACGATCCAGTAGGACAGGTGCACCTGGGTGACGAGCGTCCACGCGATGAACGTCGTGAACGTGGCCATCTCGCCCTGCGCGAAGTTGATCGCCTCCATCGCCCGGTAGATCAGGATCAGGGCGAGCGCCAGGCTGGCGTAGATGCCGCCAGTGGCCAGGCCGAACACGAGCTGCTGCAGCACACCCTGCACCGACGCCGCGAGAAGCGGATCAGTACCCAAGGTAGGACCTCCTCACCGATTCATCCCGCGCCAGCTCGTCCCCGGTCCCTGACACGGCGATGGTGCCGACCTCGAGGACGTACGCCCGGTCGGCCGTCCGCAGCGCCGTCCGCGCGTTCTGCTCGACCAGGAGGATGGTGACGCCCTGCTCCTGGTTGATCGTCCGGATGATCCTGAAGATGCTCTGCACGACGGTCGGCGCCAGGCCCAGCGACGGCTCGTCCAGGAGGAGCAGGCGGGGCCGCATCATCAGCGCCCGCGCGATGGCCAGCATCTGCTGCTCCCCGCCGCTGAGCAGGGCCGCCACCTGTCCACTGCGCTGGCGCATCCAGGGGAAGTGCTCGTGGATGCGCTTCAGGTCCTCGTCGATGCCCCTGCGATCGTGACGGAGGCAGGAGCCCATCTGCAGGTTCTCCAGGAGCGTCAGCTGCGACAGCGTGCCCCGGCCCTCGGGCACGTGCGCGATCCCGAGCCGGGCCACCTCCTCGGTGGACCGGCCGGCGATGCTCCGCCCGCCGAAGCGGAGGCCGCCCCCGACCTTCACCATGCCCGAGATCGCGCGCAGGGTGGTCGTCTTCCCCGCCCCGTTGGCCCCCAGGATGGCGACGATGGAGCCCTCCTCGACCGTGAACGAGATGCCGTGGAGCGCCGGGACCGCTCCGTAGTAGGCGACCACGTCCTCGAGCTCCAGGAGCGCCACTACTCCTCCTCCGACCCCAGATACGCCTCGATCACGCGCGCGTCCTGCTGGACGTCCTCCGGCCGGCCCTCGGCGATCTTCCGCCCGAAGTCCAGAACCACCACCCGGTCGGACACCGCCATGACCAGGTTCATGTGGTGCTCGACGACCAGGAGGGTGAGGCCCAGGTCGCGGTTGAGCCGCCGGAGCAGGCCGCCGAGCTCGTTGTCCTCGGTGTGGTTCAGGCCGCCCGCCTGCTCGTCGACGAGGAGCAGGCGGGGCCT
>DASYBH010000081.1:0-16586 GCA_036500885.1 Candidatus Dormiibacterota bacterium | reverse complement strand
CTTCTCGATCCCGCTGCCCTGGCTGGTGCTCGGCGCCGGCTGCTACCCGCTGATGATCGCGCTCGGCGTGTACTACGTCCGCCACGCCGAGCGGATCGACGAGGAGTTCAGCGAGCTGCTGGAGCCGTGACCTCGCCCGCCGCCGTCGCGGGGCTCCTGGTCATGCTGGTGGCCACCGTCGCGGTCGGCGTGTTCGCCCGCCGGTTCGCCCGCACGACCTCCGACTTCCTGGTCGCCGCACGGGCGGTTCGGCCGGCCGCGAACGCCGCCGCCATCAGCGGCGAGTACCTCAGCGCGGCCTCGTTCCTCGGCATCGCCGGCCTGGTGATGAAGTTCGGCTACGACGTGCTGTGGTACCCGGTGGGCTACGCCGCCGGTTATCTCGTGCTGCTGGTCTTCATCGCCGGCCCGCTGCGCCGCTTCGGCGCCTACACGATCCCCGACTTCGCGGAGGGCCGGTTCAACAGCCCCGGCTTCCGGCGCCTGGCGGTGGCCCTGGTGATCGTGGTCGGCCTCTTCTACACGCTGCCCCAGATGAAGGCGGCCGGCATCACGCTGGCCAGCGCCGCGGGGGTGCCGTACGGCGTCGGAGTCGCCGTGATGTCCGTCGTGGCCGTGACGATCGTCGTGGCCGGCGGCATGCGAGGCGTGACCATGGTCCAGGCGATGCAGTTCGCCGTCAAGCTGTTCGCGATCACCGTGCCGGTGTTCGTGCTGCTGGTCGACTTCGGTCCTCCCGGCGGTCTGTTCGCCGCGGTCGCCGGGCACGAGTCGGCGACACCGCCGCGCGCCGTCACCGTCCACGCCGCCCAGGGCTCCGAGTGGCAGGTCAGTCAACCCATCGCGATCCACCTCGACCACCCGACCGAGGTGCGGCTCCTCCCGGGCGTCGGGTCGCAGCCCCTGTACGTCGGCGCGCCCCGGGCGCCGCAGGCCGCCGAGACCGGCTCGCTCAGGACGCTGGCCACCGACGACCTGCTCCCGTCCGGCCGCGTGCACTGGGAGCAGGCGGCGGACGTCCTGCTGCCGGCGGGGGCGCCGATGCCCTACGGCGCCCAGACGCCGCCCAGCCCGACCTCGAGATGGCTGGCGCCGTTCGGTCCGCTGGCCGGCGGCAGCGGGCAGCCGCTGCTGTTCACGTACTCGCTGATCGTGGCCATCCTCTGCGGCACGATGGGTCTCCCCCACATCCTGGTCCGCTTCTACACCAACCCGGACGCCAGGTCCGCGCGCCGGACCGCCCTGCTGGTGCTGGTGCTGGTCGGCCTCTTCTACCTCTGGCCGCCGCTCTACGGGGTGATGGGCCGCCTGCGCGCGCCGCAGCTCTACACCGGCGACCTGACCGACTCGGTGGTGCTCCTGCTGCCCCGTCAGGTCGGGCCGCCGCTGGTGGGCGACACGCTGGCCGCGATCACGGCGGCCGGCGCCTTCGCCGCGTTCGCGGCCACGCTCAGCGGCCTGCTGATCTCGCTCGCGGGGGCGATCGGGCACGACATCTACGGCAGATGGCTGCGGCCGGCGGCGACGGGGCCGGCCCGCAGCCGTGCCTTCCGCGCCGGCGCGCTGGTGGCCGGTTCGGCCGCCGCGGTGCTCGGCCTGCTGGTCGAGAACTTCGACATCAGCGTGCTGGTGGGGTGGGCCTTCGCCATCGCGGCCAGCTCCTTCTTCCCGCTGCTGGTGCTGGGCATCTGGTGGCGGGGGCTGACCACGGCGGGAGCGGCGCTGGGCGCCGCGACCGGCGGGCTCGTCGCCACGCTGGCCATCGTGACCACCATGCTGACCGCCGCCTCGCCCCAGCTCGCCGACCTGCTGGTCAACCACTCCGCGCTGGCGGTGCTCCTGGCTCAGCCCGCGATCGTCACGATCCCGCTCGCGTTCGCCGTGATGATCGGCATCTCACTCGCCTACCCGGGACCGCCGGACGGCGTGGCGGTCAAGATGGTGCAGCTGCACATCCCCGACCGCCTCGGCCTCCGGCGCGACTACATCCCCGACTGAGCGATGCAGGAGGGCGAGCGGACACTCCGTTGATCACGCTCGCCGCGGACATGTACGATGCCGCCAGCGTGGTGAGGATGCCCACGCGGCCGCCGGCCGCCGCCAGGCCGGTCCCGGTCGCGCTGCCGGCGACGTGGCCAGCGAAGAGCAGGATCGGCCGGGCGATCCCGCAGTGTCGTCGCGCCACCGCAGCCGCTCCCGGGAGCGGTTCGGCCGGCGCGCACGCCCACGAATAGGGCTTGCGCGCGGCTCGTTCTCCCCGTACATATGTGAGTCGGGTTCCCTCCCGCCGGCGAGGTGAGCGAGGGGACGAGAGAGAGGAGGGTCAAGCGAATGGAATCGAAGGCAGTCCCCGGAGCGGGGTCGCGCGTCGAAGTCGGCGTGCCTGACGCCGCGCCGGCTCTGGACGCCAGTCGCTGGGAGGGTCTCGAGCAAACCGACGAGTTCCGCCGCCTGGTCGCCGCGCGGGTGCGGTTCGTCCTCCCTGCCACGGTGTTCTTCCTGGTCTACTACTTCGCGCTGCCGATCCTCAACGGCACGGCGCCAGACCTGATGAGGACGAGGGTCGCCGGCAGCGTCAACGTCGCGTACCTGTTCGCGCTGTCTCAGTTCTTCATGGCCTGGATCCTGGCCTGGCTCTACATCCGGCGCGCGAACACGGTTTTCGACCGCCTCGCCGACGCGGTCCGCCGGCGCGCGCGGAACGGGCCCGACGCGAGCGCCGCGAAGGAGGTGCGCCCGTGAACATCACGTTCGCCCTCTTCCTGGTGGTCGTCGCCATCACGCTGGTGATCACGGGCTGGGCCGCCCGCCGGACCAGCAGCGCCGTGCAGTTCTGGGCAGCCGGACGGACGATCACCGGCTGGCAGAACGGGCTCGCCATCGCGGGCGACTACATGAGCGCCGCGTCCTTCCTCGGGATCGCCGGGCTCATCGCGTTCAACGGCTACGACGGCTTCATGTACTCCGTCGGCTGGCTGGTCGCGTACCTGCTCGTGCTGTTCGTGATCGCCGAGCCGATGCGCAACACCGGCAAGTTCACGATGGCCGACGTGCTGGCCTACCGGATGCGGCCGGTGCCGGTCCGCTCGGCGGCGGCGGCGGCGACGATCGCGATCAGCGCCTCGTACATGATGGCCCAGATGGTGGGCGCGGGCAGCCTGATCAAGATCCTGATCCCCGGTCTGGACACCGCGCTCAAGCCGTTCTTCGGGTGGTCGCTCTTCGGCGTGCACCTCGATCCGTCGATCACTCTGGTCGGGCTGCTGATGATGGTCTACGTCATCGCCGGCGGCATGGTCGCCACCACGTGGGTGCAGATCGTGAAGGCGGTCATGCTGATGAGCGGGGCCGTGCTGCTGACCCTGCTCGTCCTGCTCTACTTCCAGTTCAACCTGGGGTCGTTCTTCGACCACGTCGCCAGCGTCAAGGACAAGGCGACGGGGCTGCCCTTCACCGACCCCGGCATCCTCTACCAGTACGGGAAGACGCAGGTCTGGGGCATGGACAAGGCGCTGCTCGAGAACGTCTCGCTCGGCATGGCGCTGATCCTGGGCACCGCCGGTCTCCCGCACATCCTCATGCGCTTCTTCACGGTGCCGGACGGCAGGGCGGCGCGGGGGTCGGTCGGCTGGGCCATGGGCCTGATCGGCGCCTTCTACGTGATGACCACGTTCCTCGGCTTCGGCGCCGCCACGCTCCTCGGGAAGTCGCTGATCTGCGCCAAGATCGTGAACGGCAAGTGCGCCAGTGCACCCAACAACAACCTCTCCGTGCCCAGGCTGGCCGACTTCCTGGGCAGCCACTTCTTCGGGACCTTCGGCGGCGAGTTCCTGCTCGCCTGCATCGCGGCGGTCGCGTTCGCGACGATCCTGGCGGTCGTCGCCGGCCTGACGCTGGCCGCCTCCGCCGCCTTCTCCCACGACTTCTACGTCAACGTGATCCGGCGGGACACCCACGTCAGCGAGGGCGAGCAGGTGCTGGTCGCCCGGATCACGGCGGCCGGCGTCGGCGTGCTGGCCATCTTCCTGGCCTCCGGCGTGGGCGCGTCGACGAACGCGGCCGCGCTGGTGGCCGGCCTCGCCTTCGTGATCGCCTCGGCGGCCGCGCTGCCGGTCATCCTCTTCACGCTGTTCTGGAAGCGGTTCAACACGTGGGGAGCGGTGGCCGGCCTGCTGGGCGGAACGATCGCGACGATCGTCCTCTACTCGCTCGGTCCCGGCTTCGGGGCCGTGCCGCCGAAGCACCCCGTCTTTCCGCTGTCCAACGTGGGCATCGTGACGATCCCGCTCGGGTTCCTGTGCGCCGTCGTGTTCACCTACGTGGGCGAGCTGGTCCGGGCGGACCGGCTGGCCGAGCGGCGGTTCCACGAGATCGACGTCAGGGCCAACACGGGCCTCGGCGCCGAGGGAGCCGCGCCCGTGCCCGTCATCGTGGCCGGCGAGTAGCCGGCCGCCGGACGGGCCGCCGGACGCCGGCGGCCCGTCCCACCCTTCGGGATCGGTCCTACACCGCTCCTCGACCGTCTGCCAGGAAGTTGCCCATCCGCTCCAGGCCGGTTCGGAGGTCGGCCTCCGACTGCGTGTATGCCAGACGGAGGAAGCCGTGGCCGGCCGGACCGAACGCGGTGCCCGGCAGCAGCGCCACGCCGGCCCGCTGCAGCAGGTCCTCGGCCAGCTCGCGCTCGTCGAGGCCCGTCTCCTCGATGTTCGGGAAGGCGTAGAACGCGCCCAGCGGCTCCTGGCAGCGGACGCCCGGCATCTCGTTCAGGCCGGCCACCACCAGGTCCCGGCGGGCCCGGAACTGCGCGACCATGCGCTGGACGGCGGCATCCGACTCCGGCGACTCGAACGCCTCGATGGCGGCCATCTGGGTGAAGGCCGCCGCGCAGGAGGAGGAGTTGATCATCAGCGCCTCCATCCGGCTCGCCAGCTCCCGTGGCGCCAGCCCATAGCCCAGCCGCCAGCCGCACATCGCGTATGCCTTGGACATCCCGTCCATCAGCACGGTGCGCTCCTTCATGCCCGGCTGGGACAGGATCGACACGTGCTCGGGGCCGTAGACGATCTGCGAGTAGATCTCGTCCGAGATGACCAGCAGGTCCCGCTCGATCGCCAGCCCGGCGATGAACTCGACGTCCTCTCGCGTCAGCACGCCACCCGTCGGGTTCTGCGGCGAGTTCAGGATGAGGAGCCTCGTGCGCGGCGTGACGAGCGACTCGAGCTCGTCCAGGTCCATGCGGAAGCCGCGCTCCTCCCGAAGCCGCACCGGCACCGGCACCGCCCCGATGAAGTTGGCCAGCGACGAGTAGATCGGGTAGCCGGGGTCCGGATAGATGACCTCATCGCCCGCCTCCACGCAGGCGAGCAGGACGAACAGCAGCACGTTCTTGGAGCCCGGCGTCAGGACGACCTCGGTGGGGTCCGCCTCGATTCCCAACCGGGCGGCGACGAAGCGGGCCACCGCCTCGCGCGCCTCCATGATGCCGCCCGCCGGCGTGTAGTGGGTGAAGCCCCCCTGCATCGCCGCGACCGCCGCCTCGGTGATGTTGTCGGGCGTCGCGAAGTCCGGCTCACCGATCTCCAGGTGCACGATGTGGTGCCCGGCTGCCTCCAGGCGGCGCGCCCTGGCCAGCACCTCGAAGGCGCCCTCGGTACCCAACCGGTCCATGCGATCGGCGAAGCGAATGGTCATAGTCTCAGTGAACTCCGCGTAGGGCGCCGCCGTCGACGCCGATTGTCTGGCCGGTGATGTACGCCGCCTGGCGCGAGCAGAGGAACGCGCACACGGCGCCGAACTCCTCCGGTTCCCCCACCCGGCCGGCCGGGATGGTGCGGCCCAGCTCCTCCAGGCTGCCGGAGTATATCTGGCGGACGCGGTCGGTCATGATCGTGCCGGGGGCCAGGTTGTTCACGGTCACGCCGTGCGGCGCCACCTCCGCGGCCAGGGTCTTGGCCATGCCGGTGACGGCGGCGCGGAACGCGTTGGACAGCACGATGTTGGAGATCGGCTGGCGGACCGAGATCGAGGTGATGTTCACGATGCGGCCGCGGCCGGAGGCCTCGAGCACGGGCAGGGCCGCCTTGGTCAGCCGCACCGTGCTCATCAGCGTCAGGTTGTAGCCGACGTCCCACTGGTCGACCGGCGTGGACTCGAACGTCCCCGGCGGCGGGCCGCCGGCGTTGCAGACCAGGATGTCCAGCCCGCCGAGGGCCGCGGTGGCGGCCTCCACGACGCGCGCCGGGGCGCTGGCCTGGGCCAGGTCGGCGGCCAGGTGGCCGGCGGCCCCGATCTCCCTCTCCGTCTGCGCCAGCCGCTCCTCGTCGCGCGACACGATGAAGACGCGCGCCCCCTCCGCGGCCAGGGCGGCGGCGCAGGCGCGGCCCAGGCCCTTGCTGGCAGCCGCGACGAGCGCCCGTGTGTCCTTCAGTCCGAGATCCATACCGCTCCTTACTCCCCCCCTCATCTGCCCGGGGGGTCAGGGGGGGCAAGTCGTCTTCCTTGAACGAGTGGGCCGGCCGCTCTCCTCAGCGGCTGCGGGCGCCGGTATCCACCGGTGCTGCGCACCGATCACAAGGGTAGTCAGCGCGTGGCCGTGAACGACGGGCGGTCAGAGGCCGCCAGGACGGATCCAGACCAGCGCGACCAGCAGCAGCGTCGCCACCCCCATGACGCCGTGGCACAGCACGACCAGCACAGGCAGTCGCGACTCGGCCGGAGCTCCGGCGCCGGCGCGCGCCGCCCGCCTCGCCCGCCGGCTGCCGATCCAGCGGACGAACATGCCCGAACCCAGCAGCGTCACCACGATCAGCGCGCCCAGCGCGAGGTAGGCCAGCATGTCGACATCCAGCAGCAGGTAGGCGGCCCACATGGCCAGCCCGGCCGCCGCGAGCAGGACGTGCGCGGCGAGCAGGAGTCGCGGGATGTACGGCGGCGGCCGGTTGTAACTGGCGCGGACGTCCGCTCCCCGCCGCCGCAGGCCGCGCGCGACCCACAGAGACAGGAGGACGGTGCCGAGCGCGGCAGTGACCAGCCAGGAGATCAGCGCTGCAATCCCGAAGGTCATCCCCCCTCTTCCCCCGCACCGGCGGGGCGATCTTCGGTGGTTGGGCGCCCGCACCTTATCATGTCCATCTGGCGATATGGTCGTCGCGTCCTGTACGGTGGATGTCGGAGGAGGTTGCATGACCCAGGTCAGACTCGCCATCGTGGCCGGGGCCGGTGTTCTCGCCCTGTGCGCCATCGCCCTCATCGGTTCGCTGCTGGACTACGTGTCGCACCCCGCGGTGGCCAACGTCCACGTGCCGCCGGCGATCGGCACGCCGGTGCCGGGCTCCGGCAGCCAGGTGGTCGCGGCGGCAGCGCCCGCGCCCGTCATCACCACGACACCTGTGGACCCGTCACCGGCGCCGCCGGCGCCCGCGCCGCCGTCCAGGGCCATCGCCCCGGTTCCCGGGGCCGGGACCCCGGTTCCCGCCGCTCAGAGCGGGGACCTCGCCCGGTTCCTGCAGCAGCTCCGCAGCCGCGACCACCGGGTGCCTCGCATCGGGTAGCGGCGCGCGACCCCGGGACGCCGGAGCTCAGCCTGGAGCTCGCCGTCGACCGACTGGTGGTCACGGCGCGGCGCCTCGGCATCGGCCCGGCCGAGCTGCGCTACGAGCTCGATCGCCAGCCGGCGGCGCAGGGCGGCTGACTCCACAGGGCTGGCCGCCGGACCCGGCGGCGCGGGCGCAGATGGAGTGGTCATCTGGGCCGCGACCTCGGCGACGTGCGCGTGCACACCCATTCGACCGCCGATGCGTGGGCCCGGGCGGTGGACGCCCGGGCCACACGGTGGGCAGCGAGATCGCGTTCGACAACGGCGTCCACGATCCCGGCTCGCCGGCCGGCCGCCTGAAGGGACGAGACGGAATCGCGCACTTCATGAAATGCGCGCCTGGGGGCCCCTGGCTCGCCGGTAGGTCACGAGCGTCGCGACGCCCGATCTTTCCGCCGACACCACCTCCATTTCGATCGGGCTGATCCCAGCCGGGAAGAGCCGCTCCCCTTCCCCGAGCACGACAGGGAACACCAGGAGCCGGAGCTCGTCGACCAGGTCGTGTTCCAACAAGGACCGGACCACGCTACGGCTTCCCGACACCAACAGGTCCTGCGCCGTCTTCCGCCTCGCCACCTCGTCCACCAGGTCGCCCTGCAGCAGGGTGGAATTGCTCCACTCGTCTACGCGCTCCAGGGTGCTGGAGACCACCAGCTTGGGCATCCGGTTCATCTGGATGGAGAAGTCGTCGCTCTGGCCAGGAAAGATGCGCGAAAAGAGCTGCCACGTCGACCGACCCAGGAGCAGGGTTGCGGTCTCCATCACTTCGCGGAGCCTCACCTTGTCGCCCTGGACCGCCTCCCCGCCATCGCGCCAGGCCCAGCCTCCCCGCTCGGTTCCGCTGGACCCGTCAGGGTCCTCGACTATCCCGTCCAGTGTGATGAACTGGTTCACGAACACGCGGCTCATAGCTAACCTCCAATGGGGTGGGTTGTCGTCCTCACGACGAACGGAAGGCAGCCATGGGGACAGCGATTTCAGGTAGATGGAGAAAGTCGTCGTGCAGTACGCGGTCCTGATCTATGAGAAGCCAGAAGCCTCTGACCGTCTCAGCCTGGAGGAGCAGCAGGCAGTGTCGGACGAATATATGGCCATCCACGAGGATCCTCGCGTCGTCGAGGGCGCTCGGCTGCAGCCGGTCGAGATGACGACAACCGTCCGGATGCAGGGCGGAGAGACGCTGATCACGGATGGCCCTTTTGCGGATACGAAGGAGGTGTTCGGCGGCTACTACCTGCTCGAGGCGGACGACCTCGACGCGGCGATCGAGATCGCCGAGCGGATCCCGGCAGCCCGCCTGGGCGGAGCGATCGAGATCCGGCCGCTGATGTATCGCCATCCGTGATCGAGCAGGTGTTCCGCGACGAGTGGGGCCGCGTCGTGGCTTCTCTCGTCAGCTTCCTCGGCGACTTCGACCTCGCCGAGGACGTCGCCCAAGAGGCTTTCGTGCTCGCGGTCGAACGGTGGCCTCGCGACGGCATGCCGGCCAACCCCGGCGCCTGGCTCGTGACCACCGCGCGCAACCGGGCGCTGGACCGGCTGCGGCGCGAGCGCACACTGGTGGCCAAGACGCGCCTGCTCGAGGTCCCCGTGCCGGAGGTGGAGGTCGGGAGATCGACCGTCCCCGACGAGCAGCTGGAGCTCATCTTCATGTGCTGCCACCCCGCGCTGGCGACCGAGGCGCAGGTGGCGCTGACCCTACGCGCGCTCGGCGGGCTGACGACGGAGGAGATCGCGAGCACGTTCCTGGTGCCTCCCGAGACGATGAAGCGCCGGCTATCGCGCGCCAAGGCCAAGATCAAGACGGCCGGCATCCCGTTCCGCGTACCGCCCGAACACCTGCTGGCCCGGCGCCTATCCGCCGTGCTCGCGATCGTTTACCTGGTATTCAACCAGGGCTACGGCGGGCGGATCGACCTCTCCGCCGAGGCGATCAGGCTGGGGCGACTCCTCTGCAGGCTGATGCCCGGCGAGCCCGAGGTCCACGGCCTCCTGGCGCTGATGCTGTGCCACGACGCTCGGCGGAGAGCCAGGTTTGCGGACGCCGACCTGGTGCTGCTCGAGGACCAGGACCGCTCGCTGTGGGACGCCGCCCAGATCGCGGAGGGCCGCGCCGCGCTGGATCGGTCACTGGCACTCCTCGGCCGAGGCCCGTATGTGCTCCAGGGGGCGATCGCGTCGCTGCAGATCGAACAGCCGATCGATTGGGCCCACGTTGCGGCGCTGTACGGCGAGCTCGCCCGGCGCACCCGCTCACCGGTGGTGGAGCTGAACCGCGCCGTCGCGGTGGCGCAGGCTGGCTCTCCCCAGGCCGCGCTGGACATCGTGGAACGGCTGGAGTTGGATGACTATCCGTACCTCCACTCGACGCGTGCCGAGCTTCTGAGGCGGCTCGGACGGGCCGAGGAAGCGCGTGCCGCCTACCGGCGCGCGCTGGAGCTCACGCGGAACGAGCCCGAACGTCGCTTCTTGCAGCGGCGGCTCAACGAGCGCTGACGCGCAGGCGTGTCAGCGGGTTGCATCCTGTACGACGTAAGGTCGTGCCGTGAAACCGGACGAACGAACCGAACACTGGGCGCCGGAGACGTGCACTCTGCCGAGCCCGAGCGGCCGCTGCCGCGCGCGGAGTTCGACGAGCTGTTCGCCACGGCCTTGCGCCGCCCAGACCCGCTCCGAGCCGACCCAACTGCGGTGGGAGCTAGACCCGAGCTGCTCGCGACCTCACCGCTCGTGAGACAGACTGCTGTTCGTTCTTCACCTTCACATTCATCGTGAGAGCCGACGCTCTGTTGCGGGACGTGCACGTGCCGGCCGCGCACGTCGGCGTCCTGGACGGGCTGGCGGCCCGGGCGACGGCTGACCGCGAGCCCGCCCCACACAACGTGGGCAAGCGCAGCCGCGCACGGGCGTGGCCGGAGTGCCGGTCAGCCGTCCTGGGTCGTGGCGTACCAGTCGGTCACGTACTGGAAGCGGTCGATCGGCTCGATGACCGGATTGGTGTGAACGCCGCGAACGCGGCGTGACACAACGTAGGTGTAGTGCGGCTCGAACAGGAAGATCGCCGGCGCGGCGTCGGACATCAGGTCCTGGAAGTCCGTGTACACCGCTCGCCGGGCGTTCAGGTCCGTCTTGGCGACGCCGTCCTCCAGGTCCTTGTCGATGAACGCCTGCTTGGGGAGGCGGTCGGCGCCGGTGAAGTTGAGGCTGTCCGCGGCCGCACCCGAGTGCCACAGGCTGGACTGGTCGGGATCGGATCCATTCTCGAAGTCCGCCAGGGCGAGCTGGTACTGCTTGCCGAGCAGGTACTTGCTGACCAGCACGGATGCCGGCACCGGGTCGATCAGCACCTGGATCCCGACCAGGCGGAGCTGGTCCCTGACGGCCTCCGCCACCGGCCGGTAGGGATAGGCGTCCGCGGTGACCAGGTGCACCTGGAAGTCGTGCCCCTGCCTGCTCAGCACGCCGGTCTGCAGGTTCATCGCCCAGCCGGCCTGCGTCAGCGTCTGAGCCGCCTGGTTGGGGTCGTACCTGTACTTCTCGGCCTGCTGCTTCGCGTAGGCCCAGTTGCTGGGCGGGATCGGGCCGCCGGCCGCGTCGGCGTGGCCCTGCAGGACGGTCTTGACGATCTTCTTCCGGTCGATCGCCTGGTTCAGCGCCTGCCGGACCGCGGGCGGGTTGAAGTACACCGCCAGGTCGGCCGTCAGGTTGAAGAGCACCGCCGCGAAGTTGAACGTCCGGATCTGCATGAGGTTCAGGTCCTGCCGCCTGGCCAGCGTGTCGATGCCCTGCGGGAGCAGGTCGCCGACCGTGTCCGCCTCGCCCCGCGAGACGGCGTCGACCGCGTCGGGCAGGCTCGGATAGCTGCGGAAGACGAAGTTGTCAAGGTAGGGCCTGGGATCGGCGTACGGGTTGCGCTCCAGCGTGACCAGGTGCCGGTCGGCCGAGATCGAGGCGATTTTGAAGGGACCGGTGCCGAGCGCGCGCGGCCCGCTGCGGGGGGAGCGGGTCATGTCGGCCAGCGCGACGCTCTGGAAGAGGTGCTTGGGGATGATCCCCTGCCGGAGGTCCAGCGGGAACGACGCGAGCGGCGCCTTCAGGGTGAACCGGACCTGGAGGGCGCCGGTACGCTCGATCTTGACCTCCTTCCAGAACTGCTGCGTCGGCTGGTCGTAGTCGGGGCTCATGAGCAGCCCGAACGTGAACATCACGTCGTCCGCCGTGAACGGTGCGCCATCCGCCCAGCGGATGCCGCTGCGCAGATCGAAGGTGTAGCCCAACCCGTCCTCGGAGACGGTCCAGCTCTTCGCCAGCAACCCGCCGACCTGCTGGTTGGGCTTGACCGTGGTCAGGCCCTGGTAGACCAGGCTGTCGATCTCCTTCTCGTTCACGCCCTGCTCGAAGAGCGGGTTCAGCGGACCGGCCGTGCCGGCCACCGCCTCGACGACCCTGCCGCCCGACACAGGGCCGCGTTGCAGGATCGGAGGAACCGGCAGTCCGGAGCACGCGCAGACGAGGAGCAGGGCAGCGATCGCCGCCGCTCCGCGGAGCCTTCCGCCCACGTCAGGTCGCGTGGGTCTGGAACCAGATGTTGGCGACCGAAACCATGAAGAACGCCGCGGCCAGCACCCAGGTCGTGGAGAACAGCTGCCGCTCCAGGCCGCGCCGGGTGCGATAACCGCCACCCAGACCGCCGTCGCCGCCACCGATGGTCCCGCCCAACCCGCTCGCCTTGGGCGTCTGCAGCAGCACCCCCGCCATCAGCAGGATGCCGACGACCACTTCCAGGATGACGAGCGCGTTGCGAACGTTGCTCATAGGACCCAGGAAGTTTACACGGCGAGGACACGCCTCCGCGTCCTCGCCGTGTCGCCGCTCCTAGCGGCTTACTCGGGCCGCCTCGAGGCGCTTGTTGACGGCCGCCCAGTTCACGGTGTTCCACCAGGCCGCCACGTAGTCGGGACGCTTGTTCTGGTACTTGAGGTAGTAGGCGTGCTCCCAGACGTCCACCCCGAGGATGGGCACACCGCCCGTGGAGATCGGGTTGTCCTGGTTGGGAAAGCCCTTGATCGTCAGCTTGCCAGCGGAGAGGTAGGCCCAGCCCCAGCCGCTGCCGAACTGGCCGATCGCCGCCTTCGACAGCGCGTCCTTGAAGCTGGCGAAGTCGCCGAACGCGTCGTTGATGGCGCCCGCGACGTCGCCCGTCGGATCGCCGCCCGCGTTCGGGGCCATGATCTCCCAGAAGATCGAGTGGTTGAAATGCCCGCCCCCGTTGTTCCGGACGACCGTGCGGATGTCCTCCGGCACACTGTCGAGGTCGCCGAGCAGCGCCTCGATGCTCTTGCCGGCGAGCTCGGGGTGCTTCTCGATCGCGGCATTCAGGTTGTTGACGTAGGTGCCATGGTGCCGATCGTGATGGATCTCCATCGTCTTCGCGTCGATGTAGGGTTCGAGCGCGTCGAAGGCATAGGTGAGCGGGGGCAGTACGAACGCCATTCGAGACCTCCTATTGCAAGACCAACCGTTGCGCGACTGGACACACCAAACGTACCCCTCCGGCTGAGCCGGCCGCCTCGAGGGAGCCTGCGCTACCTGCGACCCTGGTTCTTCACGGCCTCGATCGACGCTGCCGCCGCCTCCGGGTCGAGGTATTCGCCCCCCCGGCGGAGCGGGCGCAGGTCGCCGTCCAGCTCGTACAGCAGGGGGATGCCCGTCGGGATGTTCAGGCTCGGGATGTCATGGTCCGACACCCCGTCCAGGTGCTTGACCAGCGCCCGCAGCGAGTTGCCGTGCGCGGACACCAGCACCAGCCTGCCGTCTCGAAGGTCGGGCACGATCCCGTCGTACCAGTAGGGCAGCATGCGGGCGAGCACGTCCTTCAGGCACTCGCTGCGAGGCCGCAGCTCGGGCGGCATGACCGCGTACCGCGGATCGCGGGCCTCCGACTCCAGCTCGTCGCCCTCCAGCGGGGGCGGGGGCGTGTCGTATGAGCGGCGCCAGAGCATGAACTGCTCCTCGCCGTAGCGGTCGAGCGTCTGCCGCTTGTTCTTCCCCTGCAGCGTGCCGTAGTGGCGCTCGTTCAGCCGCCAGGAGCGGCGAACGGGGATCCAGTGCCGGTCGCACGCGTCGAGGGCGAGCTCCGCCGTCCGGATCGCCCTGCGCTGCACCGACGTGTGCACGACGTCCGCCAGCAGCTCCCGGTCGCGCAGCAGCTCGCCGGCTCGCCGGGCCTCCGTCTCCCCCCTCGCCGACAGGCCGACGTCCACCCATCCCGTGAACAGGTCGAGGGCGTTCCACTCGCTCTCCCCGTGGCGGAGCAGGACGAGTCGGGTCATCTCGCCCTGCTCCCGGCCACCGCGGCCACGGCGTCGATCATTGTCGAGAACTCGTCCACCTTGAGGCTGGCCCCGCCCACCAGGCAGCCCTGGCAGTCGTCCAGCGCGACGTAGGAGGCCACGTTGGCCGCGTTGACGCTGCCGCCGTACAGCACGCGCACCGCGCCCGCCTCCTGGCCGAACGCCTCCCGCAATCGCTCCCGGATCACGGCCATCGTGGCCCCCGCGTGCGTGGGATCGGCGTTGCGACCGGTGCCGATCGCCCAGACGGGCTCGTATGCGACCACCAGGCGGCCGGCCGTGTCGCCCCCCAGCGGCGCCAGGGCGGCGGAGAGCTGGCCCCGCACCACCTGCTCGGTCTGGCCGGCCTCGAACTGCTCCTCCCGCTCGCCGACGCAGACGATGACGCGGAGCCCCGCCTCCAGCGCCGCCGCCGCCTTGCGAGCCACCTGCTCGTCGGTCTCGCCGAAGTATCCGCGGCGCTCAGAGTGACCGACGATCACCCAACCGCACCAGCCCGCCAGCATCGCCGCCGAGACCTCGCCGGTGAACGCTCCGGAGCGCGCCCAGTGGCAGTCCTGCGCGCCGAGCCCGAGCCCGCTGCCCTCGAGCGCGCCGCCGACCGGGATCAGCCAGCAGAACGGCGGGAACATCACGACCTCGACCAGCTCGGACTGCTCCAGTGCCGCCGGAGCGACGCCGCGCGCCAGCTCCACCGCGTCGGCCCGGGTGACCGGGTTCATCTTCCAGTTGGCGGCCAGCAGCGGCCGCCAGTCCCTAGCCAGCATCGCGCAGCACCGCGACGCCCGGCAGCTCGCGCCCTTCCATGTACTCGAGGGTGGCCCCACCGCCGGTCGAGACGTGCGAGAACCGCCCGGCAAGGCCCAGCGCCTCGACCGCGGCGGCCGTGTCACCGCCGCCGAGCAGAGAGTAGGCGCCGGACGACGCGATCGCCTCGCCCAGCCGGCGCGTGCCCGTCGCGAACTCGGGGATCTCGAACACGCCGACGGGCCCGTTCCAGACGACCGTGCCGGCGCCCGCCAGGCGTTCGCAGAAGCGCTGCACCGTGGCCGGGCCGACGTCCAGCATCATCCAGCCCGGCTCGACGGCGTCGACGGACCGGACGACCGTCTCGGCGCCGGGCTCCATGGCGCGCGCACACACCGCATCGACCGGCAGCACCAGCTTCCCATCGCCCTCCCGCTCGACCTCCCTGGCCGTGTCCAGCGCCTCGTCCTCGACGAAGCTGGCGCCGACCTCGGCGCCGCGCGCTTTGAAGAACGTGTTGGCCATCGCACCGCCCACCAGCAGGGAATCCACCCTGGGCAGCAGATGGCGGAGGACCCCGGCCTTCGTGGACACCTTGGCGCCGCCGACGATGGCGACGAGCGGCCGCCGCGGGTCGTCGAGCGCCCGGTGCAGCGCCTCCAGCTCCTGGAGCATCAGGAGGCCGGCGTAGGCGGGCAGGTACCGGGCCACGCCCACCACCGACGCGTGGGCGCGGTGGGAGACGGCGAACGCGTCGTTGACGTACACGTCACCCAGTGCCGCCAGCTCGCGGGCGAACTCCGGGTCGTTGGACTCGTCGCCCGGGTGGAAGCGCACGTTCTCGAGGAGGAGCACGTCGCCCTCCCACATGCGCTCGACCGCCAGCCCGGCGAGCTCGCCGACGCAGTCGCCGGCCAGCACGACCGGCCGCCCGAGCAGGTCGGACAAACGCGCCGCGACGGGACGCAGCGAGAGCTCGGGGACGGGCCGCCCGCCGGGTCGCCCGAGATGGCTCATGACGATGACCCGGGCGCCGCGCTGGCTCAGGTCCCGAAGGGTGCCCAGGGCGGCCCTGACACGGGTGTCGTCGGTGATGGCGCCGTCCTTCAACGGCACGTTCAGATCCTCGCGCACGAGGACCCGGCGGCCGCGCAGATCGAGCGACTGGTAGGAGGCCTTCACGTCGGTCGGACTCCTCTACAGGCGCTCGGCCATGTAGGTGATCAGGTCCACCATCCGGCAGCTGAAGCCCCATTCGTTGTCGTACCAGGACACGACCTTGGCGGACCGGTCGCCCAGCAGCAGCGTGGACGGCGCGTCGACGATCGAGGAGTGCGGGTCCGACTTGAAGTCGGACGAGACCAGCTGCTCGTGGGTGACCGCCAGGATCCCCTTCAGGTCGCCGCCGGCCGCCTCCTCGAACGCCGCGTTGATCTCCTCGACGGTGGTGGCGCGGCCGAGCTCGACGCTCAGGTCGACCACGGAGACGTCCAGCACCGGCACCCGGAAGGACATGCCCACGAACCTGCCCGTGAGCTCGGGCAGCACCTCCGCCACCGCCCGGTTGGCCCCGGTGGAGGTCGGGATGATGTTGTCGGCGGCGGCCCTGGCCCGCCGCAGGTCCTTGTGCGGGAGGTCCTGAAGCCGCTGGTCCGCCGTGTAGGCGTGGATCGTGGTCATCATGCCGTGCTCGATGCCGAAGTGCTCGTTCAGCACCTTGGCGAGAGGCACGAAGCAGTTCGTCGTGCAGCTGCCGTTCGAGATCACGTGGTGGGCGCCGGGGTCGTAGCCGCGATGGTTGACGCCCATCACCACCGTGTAGTCCTGGTGGGTCGCGGGCGCCGAGATGATGACCTTCCTGGCTCCCCCACGGTCGATGTGGACCCGCGCCC